>CAILKC010000282.1 GCA_903834675.1 uncultured Victivallales bacterium
AGAGGCGAACCCGCGACTTCCGCGGCTGGGGGTGCCGCCGCGAAACCGTAGCGGCGGGATGGCGGATCAGAGATGGACATCGAAATCGGGATCGAATCAACGGGGGGGGACTCGGACACTGCGTCCCCCCTCGTCTATCGACCCACCACGGCGGGCAGGCCCTCGACCCTCTGCGGTTCTTAGACAAGCGAACCCCTACGGAGCTGACTTGCGCCCGGGCCGAGCGCCATCCTTGCATTCCGCCGCGCTCCGGTGTAACGTCCGCAGCCGTGACCCGACGGTCGAGAGTGCCAGTGCTGCGACACCACGAGGATGACATGGATTCCGGCCCCCAGAAACGCTGCCTGCTCTGCGGTCAGGACGTAGCGCAAAACGCGGTGAAATGCTCGTCCTGCGGCAAGGGCCGCTTTGAGACTGAGAAGCGCCACGCGGTGCCGCGTCCGGCGTCGGCTGGGCCCCGCGCTGCCGCCGCCCCCGGCGTCGGTGCGCCTTCCCGGCAAGGCGGACCCCGCCGACCGGAGCCCGCCGCCACGGCGGCCCCGGCAGCGCCCCCCGCTAGCGGCTTTCTGGCCCGCCTGTTGGCACGCTTCACAGGAAAGCGCTGAGAGCCACTGCGGCGGCTCAAGGCGCCAACGTCAGGCGTTCCAGGACCCCGTCGGCGTGGACCACCCAGAGGGCCGGTGGCTGGGCCAGCAAACGGACCACCGCCGCCCGCGAGCCAGAGCGGCTGGCGATGACCCGCCCGGTGTCGGCAGCCAGGATGCGCAGAGTTCCAAAACGGCCCCCAACCGCGACTTCGGCCTGGCCATCGCCATCCAGATCGCCCGACCACAGACAGCGCGTCTTCTCGCTGGTTTCCACCGTCCAGACCTCCTCCAACGAGATCGCGCCATCCGGACGCAGCGGCCCAGCGCGGTAGGCGCTCACGGCGCCCATGTCGGTGGCCGCCAGAACCAGTGCTCGCTCCTCGCCAGGGAGGACCGAGAGCGCCGTGAAAGAGCCCGCCCGGCGCCCGCCCATCAGCCCCGCCTGGGGCCCGGCGCCCCAGTAGCACATCAGGTACTTACTGCCTCCGACCAGGAAGTTCAGCGGCGCCTGCGCCCCGTAAAGCGCAACGGTAGCCACGCATTGGGGCTCGTCGATATTGATGCCGACGTTGGTGTCGTTGTGGAAGTTGGCCGGCAGTTTGACCTGCCCTGCCCCATCGATCAGTTGCGCCTTCGGGTAGCTCCAGTTGAACAGCGCCAGCCATTCCTGCCGGCCATCGGCGTCGAAGTCGGCCACCGCGCCCTGCTCGAAGTTGCCCGAGATCAGGCCACGCATCAGGCACAGGTAGCGCTCCCACTTGAGCTGACCGCGCGGGTCGAGACAGTGAATCCAGGTGGCCCCGACCAGGATCTCACTCTCGCCGTCATGGTCCAGGTCCGCGAAGCGCAGGTAGTCGACCCCGACCGGCGCCATCTTGCCCGGCTTGGTCTGAAAGCCCCACACCGGCACACCCGTGCTCGCGGCCAACGCCACCACCTTGCCCTCTTCACTGCCCGCCACCACGGTCGCCTGTCCGGCAAGCTCGCCGACCTCCAGCACCCGCACTCGCACGTCCGGCACCTGCCACAGACGGCCACCAGCGCCGTCGTAGGCTGCGACCCCTTGCGGTCCGCCGACGTACCAGACCTCGGCATACCGACAGGCGTCGGCGAGGGGAAAGCGCAGGTCGAGAGTGGCACTCTGCACGCCAAAGGATGGCGGCGGGGGCGGTTGCTGACCAGCCACGCGCTCGGGAGCCGCCGCGGCCAGGTGCAGGGCCGCGGTGAACAGCGAGCGCAACCTCGCTTCGACATCGCGAATCCGGGCCTGAGCGCCCTCCCCGGAGACGACCGTCTGCACCCCGGCTGCATCCGTCGCGGTGACCGGCTGGTCCGTCAGCACGCGCATCGGCGTTCCCGGCGACCAGATGATGTCCACCGGCGCACTAAACTGGAGCCAGGGTTGCTCGGGAGTGCCGAGGCGAGTCACCCGCGACAGGTTGCCCGACTCCGCCAGCAGGCGATAGGCGCCCAGCGCTGCTTGGTTGCCAGGCAGAGAACCCACTCCGTAGAGGGCGTCGCCCCGCTCATCGTGCAGCCACAGCAACGCCGACTCCGGGCCAGCGTCGCGAAGCGTGACGCGCTCGAGGCTGGCCAGGTCGGCGCTGGCTTGCAACACCGTGGCAAAACCCAGGGCCTCGCCGGGCTTGAGGTGGACGCTCTTATCCTGCTGGAATATCCGCACGATGGGTTCGGCGTAAGGGTAATAGGTCGGGAATTCCTCCGGCGCCGGCAACTGCGCGGTCTCGAGATCGAGGCGGCCCGCGCCCGTGCTCAGGATGCCACACCAGCGGCCCTGTTGCTCCAGCGTCAGGCCGCGCTGGTTCAGCGTCGGCACGCCCAGGCCACGGTAGCTGCAGCGCGCCACAAAGTCGCCCTCCTCGCGGGCCAGGACGCGGTCCAGGACCACGAAACGGCGGCCCGGCTCCCAGATGAGGGTGCGCTCCCAGTCGGCGCCGGAGAAGTCCTCGAATACGGTGGTCACGCTGTGGCAGTCGCCGGTGCTGAGGCGCCCGCGCAGTTTGGCCTCGTGGACTTGGTAGCTGAGCTTGCCGTTACGGGTGATGGTGAGGCCACTGTGGTCCTTGATGGAACGGCTCGAATAGGTGTGATCGACCAGCCACATACGCCCCAGCGCGGTGAAGTTGATGAGCGTATTGACGTCATCGTGCATGTGCCCAGCCGGACCCTTGGGGTAGCCTGCCGGCGTGCCGAACTTGCCAGCGCCATCCAGCAGCAGGTACTGCCCCTCGGCGGTCCAGTTCTCGCGAAACACAATCTTGTTGAACCACTCCGCCCCAACCGTAACCTCAGGGTCGGCGACAAGCGTTGGCGAGCCCTCGCCCTTGCGCAGGGTCTGCTGGTAGATCGGGAACACGGAGACCTGCGGCTCGGTTGCCGGCGGTCGCGTGGGCACCGTGAGGTCGAAGGGGATAGCCGTCTGGTAAGTGCGCAGGCCGCAGTTTGCGGGCATCAGGTTCTGCACGACCCAGCTCAACTGCTCATCGCGCAGGAACCACGCCGTCGGCGCCAGGGCCTCATAGACCGCCGGCTGGCAGATGCCCGGCGAGTCGCCGAAACCCGTCTGCAGGCCCAGGTTGTTCAGGCAGCACGCCGCGATGTATTCGGCCTGGCACCGGGCAATGCCACGCTGGAAGTAGGTCAGATCGCCGGTCCGGAAGGCGTAGCGCAGGGTCTGCTCGGGACAGTAGCATAGGTAGCCGGACGCATCCTCGAGAACCTGGAAGCTGGCGCTCTGTCCAGCAAACGTAGCGCGGGCCACCTGCATCCATCCGGCCGTCTCGGGCAGGCTGTAGTAGCGCTCGAAGTAGCTCCAGGCGTTCAGCGTGTTCAGGGCGGAGTTGGTCCCGTGGTTCTCGTCCACAACCTGCACGTGTCCCTGCT
Organism: uncultured Victivallales bacterium; assembly: GCA_903834675.1. The sequence continues at coordinate 3,492 of CAILKC010000282.1, forward strand.
TGACCAGCTCCTGGGCAGCTCGCTTCTCGTACCCCTGCTGGGCGTCGGCAAGCAGCGCATTGGTGATCTCGAGGCGATCCTGGTCCGTCCACACGGGCAGCTCCTCGACCACGTCCCACCAGATGACGTGTCCCGCCGAGGCGGCCTCCATCTCCACCCGTGACGGCACGACCGACAGCAGATGCCGGTTGCGGTCCAGGACGGCCTTCATCAGGGGCGGCAAGCGCGGATCACCGTTCCAGAAGTAGGTCTGGGCGATGCGGGCAATCGCCCCGGTGACCGTGGCGAGGTTGCCCTTCTCGCTGCGACAGACGTCTCCCTGCGCCGTCGCCAGACCCAACGCTTGCAGGTAGGCCTGGAAGTAGTCCAGACCGCTGAAGGCCGGTTGGCGCTTGGACGACAGTGAATCTGCCGGGGCTGGAAAGAAGCGCTGCGTCGACGGCTTGAAGCACACCTCGAGCAACGGCCCGTTCAAGGTGATGTCCCGGCCGGAGGCCGAGAGGTAGGTGTCGCAGAACACCTCTACCGCCCGCAGTACCCCGGCCTCATCGCTGCCGTTCAGACAGAGGACATTGGCCCCCCGGCCGAAAGGGTCATGCACGGTACGGATGGCGTAGCCCCCCGCGCCGGGATAGAGCGAGTCGGCGACGACGTAGCCACGCCCCCAGAGCACGGCGAGCAACTCGTTGTCGTTGATGTTGCCCAACGCCACCAGGTGCGGTCGCGTGCTCTGTGACGCCGCCGGCCAACGCGTCCAGGCGCCGCGCCCGGCGACCTCCACCGGCAGCGCCACCCCGCCGGCCTGCGTCAGGCGCGCATTGAGCAACGCCGCCGGCGCATAGTCGGCCCGCGGCGCTACCAGGGTCGCTTGTGGCTGGCCGTCCCGGACCAGCGGGAGAAGCGGGTACAAGGGTTTGAGCAGCGTGATGGGCAGCGCCCAGGCGCCGCTGGCGAGTATGAGGAAGAAGCAGGCAACGCGCATGGAGCCAGCCCTTTCCAACCACAATCCGACCGTCGGCGAAGCCCATCGGGGCTTGCTCAAAGGTAACTACTCAGGTGGATCGCCAGGTTCACAGTACCAGCTTCAGCCGCGTCCGGGCGACGGATGTCCGTCTCCGAGACGAGGGATTCCGCCTGAAGGCGGTACCCCAAACGGTGACGCGCCACGCTCAAACCGGGCACCTGAGTAGTTGCGCTCAGAGGCCGAATTCGGCCGCATGGCAGGGCGCGCCGAGCAAGACGCGGCGGTCGGGGATGGCCTTCTTCAGGGCCGCCAACTCGTCCAGGCCGCTGTCCGTGAGGGGCAAGGCGACCTGGCCGCCCTCGACCACGCTACGGCACATGCCGGCCATGATCTCGAATCCGGCAAAGGCGCTCGCGAAGCAGTTCTGGTGGGCGGGGATTTTGCCATCCAGCCAGTCGGCCATCTCCTGGATGTAGGGGGGCATGTCCGCGTCGTAGCTCATGGCGCCGTCACCACTCATAGCGCCGCCCTTGGTCACGGCGCGCCAGCCACCGTTGGTGAGGACTTCGGCGAAGCCATCGGTGCCTTGCGCGCCGATGCGGTTCTTGCCCCACCACTTGGCGACCTCGGGCTGATCAGGAGCGCCCGCGCCGCATTCGAGGAGGCCCCGGATGCCGCCGGCGAACTGGATGAAGCCCGCGATGTAGTCGGGGGACGGATGATTGTCCGCGAGCTTGCTCCTGCCCGCAGCCTGGGCCATAACCCACTCTGCCGCCGGATTGCCGGCGTACCAGCGCATATAGTCGATCATGTGCGTACACATGTGCAGCATCCAGCCGGGCGTCGTGGCGTAGACCGTGTGGACGCGACCCAGGGCGCCGCTGGCGATGATCTCTTTGACCCTCTGGTAGTGCTTGCCGTAGCGATGCTGATGGCTGACCACCACTTTCACCGCCGGATGCGCCGCCAGCAGCGCCTTGATCTTCAGCGCTTCCAGGCTGGTCGCCGCCAGCGGCTTCTCAAAGGCAATCAGCTTGGCGCCACAGGACACGCCCAGCTCGAGCAGCGGTAAGCGGATACTCGGATGCGTACAGAAACAGAACACGTCAGGCTTGACCTGCTGCGCCAGTTTCACCGCATCCGTACCATAGGCCGCACCGCCAAGCTGGGCCGCGAGGTCCGGCAGGGCCCCCGGCACAATGTCGCAGATGCCGACCACCTCAAAACTCGGATTCGCCTTGAAGGCAAAAGCGTGGTGCTTGCCACGCTTGCCCAGGCCGACAACCATGGCTCTGTATTTCGCCATCAGAGTACCTTTCAGCCCTGGGTTTTGTCCCAAGCGCAGACCTTCTCAATCGTGTGCTGGATCTCTTCGGGACGCAGCTCGGGGAACATCGGCAGGCTAATGCAGCTCGCCGCATTCTTCTCGGCGTTCGCCACGCTGCCCACGGTGCGAACCTGCTTGCCCCACGGGTACCCTTCCTGCTGGTGGATCGGAATCGAGTAGTGCGTCTTCGCATCGACCCCGTTGTCCACCAGGAACTTCAGCATGGCCGCGCGCTTGCCGGCGTCCTTGGTCTCGATGACGTAGAGGTGATAGACGTGCCGGTAGCCCGGGGTGTGGTAGGGCAGGTCGATGTGCTTGCAGCCTGCCAGGCCAGCATCGTAGAGCTTCGCAATCGCGATGCGCTGATCGGTCCAGGCCGTGATGTGGTTCATCTTGGCGATCAGCACGCCCGCCTGAATGTCGTCAAGACGGCTGTTGAAGCCGTAGGAGTGCTGGTCGCGTTTGGCCGAGCCATGATTCCGCAGCTTGCGCACCTTCTCGTTGATGTCGTCGCGGTTGGTGAATATCATGCCGCCGTCGCCGAAGCAGCCCAGGTTCTTCTGGATGATGAAGCTGGTGCAGACCGCGTCGCTGAGTTCGCCCTGGCGGAAGGTGTCACCGCGGCCGTCGATGCCCTGAGCATCATCCTCGATGACGATCAGGTGGTGCTTCTTGGCGATGGCGCTGATGGCCGTCATGTCGGCGCACTGACCGTACAAGTGGACCGGAATAATGGCCTTGGTCTTGGACGTGATGGCCTTTTCGATCAGCGCCGGGTCGATGTTCTTGGTCTTCGGATCGCAGTCGACGAAGACCACGGTGGCGCCGACGATCCAGGCCGCCTCGGCCGTGGCAAAGAAGGTGTTCGGATGCGTGATGACCTCGTCCCCCGCCCCAACCCCGAGGGCAAGGAGGCACAGCCAGATGGCGTCGGTGCCATTGCCCACGCCGATGGCATGCTTGGTACCGAAGTAGGCTACGGCCTGTTTCTCGAACGCCGCCAGCATGGGCCCCTGAACGTAGTTGCCGCTCATCAGCACCTCGTTGATCTTGGCGTCAATCTCGCCCTTGATGCTGAGGTACTGCCGCACGTGCCCGTAGAATGGTGCTTGCATTGCTTGCCGTTTCCTTGGTCTGCGCCACTTGTCCCACCTGCCCGCCGTTCACTCGATCGGCCGGCCGTTAAGGCTGGGTACTTTAGTGCCGGGGACGCCAGTTTCTACTCGTTCGGCAAGGCAGACTGGGCGGTTTCAAGATAACCAGCGTGCTGGCGGTTGAGTCGCGTTCCGCGACCGCTTCGGGACTCATTCTGGGCCCGCCGGAACCAGCCAGGCCCGTTGGAGGGCGACGCTTGCAGGTGCCGGCAAGCGCCGCTAAGGTGACGGCTCTCAGCCCGGACTCCCTATGACCTTTCGCGCAACCATCCTCGGCCTGGCGGGCGCCGCCTTCATCTGCGGCTTCTGTTTCTTCAACGACTGGGTATTGCGCCAGACCTACCTGGTCGGCAACAACATGCCCGCCTCGATCTACGGCGCGCTGCTTCTCGCGGTCGTCTTGCTGAATCCGCTTCTGCGGCGCTGGCGCCTCACGGGCCCCGAACTAGCGCTGGTCCTGGCGCTGACTCTGGTCGGTGCCGCCGTGCCGGGCGGCGGTCTGGTGCGCACGCTGATTCCGACCCTGGTCATGCCGCACCATATCGCCAAGACCCAGCCCGCCTGGAAGCAGGCCCGCATCGTCCAGCAGGTCCCGCCCCAGATGCTGGTCGACCCCGAGGCCAATGAAGACCGCGTCGTCAGCGGTTACGTGCAGGGCTTCAGCCAGGGCGGTCAGCACGTCTCGCCCCTGGCCGTCCCGTGGCAGGCCTGGGCGCGACCGCTGGCCTACTGGCTGCCTTTCACCTTGACCCTCTGGGGCGCCCTGATTGGGCTGTCGCTGCTGCTGCACCGCCAGTGGTCGCAGCACGAGCATCTCCCCTACCCCATCGCCCGCTTTACCGCGGCGCTGCTCCCCGGCGACGACGGCGCCTGCCCGCCGACGCTGCGGCAACGCGGCTTCTGGGTCGCCGCGGGTCTGGTGTTTGCCATCCACCTGAATAACTTCGCCGCGGCCTGGTTTCCAGACGTCCTCATCCGGGTGCCCACCGAGTTCGACTTCACGGCTCTGGGCAAGCTCTTTCCGGGGTTCAGCCGCAGCGGTGGCCTGGGGCTGTTCAAACCGCATCTGTACCTGATCATCGTCGGGCTGGCCTACTTCGTGCCGGCAGACGTGGCTTTCTCCTTCGGGGTGGCGCCGTTCCTGTGGTACTTCCTGGCGGGGGTTCTGGCGAACTACGGCATCAACCTCATGGCGCCGATCGAGGGGACTTCCTACCTGTCGCTGAACCCGCAGAGTTTCGCGCTTTTCGGGGCCAATCTCGGGGTTATCGCCACGGTGGCCTACAGCGGTCGCCGCTACTACCTGAGCGCCCTGCGCCGGGCCGTGGGTCTGCCGACGCCCGACGAACTCCCCATGGAGGCGGTCTGGGGCTGCCGTGGTTTCCTGGTCCTCGGCCTGCTCCTGATCGTGCAGCTCTGGCTGGCGGGAATTGACCCGCTGCTGGCCGCGCTCTATGTCCTGATCATGATCATCGGCTTCACCGTGCTCAGCCGGGTCATCGCCGAAACTGGCCAGATCTACCTGAAGTCATACTTTTGGCCCTGCGTCGTGCTCTGGGGGCTGCTGGGAGCCCGCGCCGTCGGCCCGCGCCAATTGCTGATCCTCATGCTGGTGACCACGGTGCTTTTCATCGACCCTCGAGAGGCCCTGATGCCGTTCATGACCAACGCGCTGAAGGTCCTGGAGACTCGGCGGGTCCGCCTCGGGCTTTCGGCGACACTCTGCGTCGCCGCCCTGCTGGTCGGACTGGTGGTCGCCATCCCGGTCACGCTCTACATCAAGTACGACCTCGGCAGCGCCACCGGGGATAGCTGGTCGACCGTGGCCGTTCCCCGAGGCCCCTTCGACAGCGCTGTCCTCATCCGCCAGAAGCTGGCCGCGCAGGGCGTGAATCCCGAGGCGTTGCCGGCGTCGGGCCGGGCCTGGCTGCGGGAGCTTTCGCCGAATCCTACCTGCGTCACCCTGACCGTGGTCGGCTTTGCGCTGGTCCTGGCCTGCACCGTGGCACGCCTGCGGTGCGCCTGGTGGCCACTGCACCCGCTGCTGTTCGTCACCTGGGCCTCGACCCCTCTGCGGCTGATGGGCCCCTCCTACCTGCTGGGTTGGGTGGTCAAGGGCATGGTCACCAAGTACGGCGGCAGCAGTCTCTACAACCGCCTCAAGCCGGTCATGATTGGGCTGATCGCCGGGGAGCTGCTGGGGGCGCTTTTCCCGACCCTTTTTGGGGCGCTCTACTACCTCCTCACCGGCCAGCAGCCCATGATGTTCAACGTCATCCCGGGATGAGGTGCCCTGGCGCTCACCTACTACCGCTGCCAGTAGGGCCATTCGATTCTACTACACTCGACTCTTGCACCACAGAGGACACAGAGGTCACAGAGGGTGGCAATAGAGGATGGATCACATACGCATAACTTACTCTTTGCCAGTGCGTTACTCTCTGTGCTCTCGGTGCTCTCTGTGGTTGACAGAATGGAGAATCGAATGGCCCTGCCGCTGCCAGCAAGACGTCACCGCGGCTGACGTCGAAGCCTTCTGCCGGACGGCCAAGGAAGCGACTCGAGGCCGGGTCATCTGCGGCGCCTTCTACGCGCTGTGGTGGTGCGACTTCGGGGCCGACGGCAGCGCGGGCTGGTACGATTAGCCTGAACTCATGGCCGAGGTGGCCCGGCTCAACCAGTTGGCGACGGCTCGGCTGCAGACGTCACGACGCCGCACAGCGCAGGTCGTGGTCGTCTCGGACCTGCTTGAGATCGCCGGTCAGGGGGGCGCCCCGGGGCTGGCCCTGCGCGTCGTCATCAAGGACGCCGCGGGCGCTGAGTTCGTGGCGCCCGCGCTGACGATCACGGCCCAGCCCCAGACCGCACTATTGCCGCTGGCCGCCTTCAGCAGAGCGCCTTGGAGCCGTGCCCCGGCCACGGCCCCGCGCTTCCCTCTCAGCGGCGCCAAGTTTGTCCTCGATGGCCTGAGCGGCGGCCAGCCGCTGACGGTGCTTCTGCGCGCCTTCGCCACGGTGCAGGGCGAGGTCAGCCGGACCGAGATCAGGCAGTACGGCGAGTCCGACAACGCCTGTCCGGTGCTGACCATCGTCGATCCGCAGGCGACCGTCCTGGGCCGCGAGAGCACGAGCGGGGCCGTCCTCCTGGCCAGCCGTGGCGAAGCCGGGCGACGGCAGGTGCTCTCCACCCTGCCCTTCATCCCACGCCAAGTCCTCGCCGCCCTCATGGCTGAGGCCGGAGTGCGGCGTTACACTACCTCGGCCGAGGTGGTCGTCCGGGCCGACTCGGGGTTGATCGCCCTCCACACCAAAGTCGGCGGGAGCTGCGACCTGCGCTTGCCGCGGTCAGCCACCGTGGTCGATGCCTTGACCGGCGCGGCGGTCGGCCAGGGCGAGCGGATCACCCTGGATCTACCGCCCACCTCGACAACCCTGCTGCGACTGGAGTGAGACCAACCGGAGAACGATCATGTCATCATGGTACGAAACCTGCACCCGCAAGCTCTTCTTCGACTTTCACAGCCCGGGGACTGCCGTCGGACTGGCCCGCGACTTCGACGCCGAGCGCTGGGCGGAACGCCTCCAGGAAGCCGCCGCTCAGGCGGTCTCGGTCTTCACCAAGTGCGGCTATGGGTACTCCTTCCACCGCCGTGGCAGCGTGCGCTACGTGCATCCCCAACTGGCGCCCGGGCTGGATATGCTCGAGGCGCAGATCGAGGCGCTGCACCGGCGCGGCCTCAAGGCCATCGGCTATTACCACACCTTCAACAGCGAGCCCATCGCCAAGGACCACCCGGACTGGATCGAGCGCGATGTCAACGGCAACCCGCGCGGCATCTCGATCTGCATGATGGGGCCGCTGGCCGAGGAGTGGATGTTGCCGCACCTCGCCGAGATCGTCGGCAACTACGCGGTGGACTCGATGTTCTTCGATGGCACCTACATCCACTCGGTATGCTACTGCGCCGCCTGCCGGAAAGGGTTTGCGGACGCCACGGGCGGCCTGGCCCTGCCCAAAGACGACAAGGACACCGCCTGGGGCGCGCACCTGGAGTGGAAGTTCGGCCGGATGCGGGCCTTGCGTCAACGCATCTGCGCCGTGATCCACGGCCTGCGGCCCGAGGTGGTCATCTCCTTTAACTGGGCCTATTCCGCCCGACAGCCGGAAACGGTCCCGGACGCCGTCGGGGCCCTGGTCGCCGACATCCAGCCAGACGACCAGTCCTTCACCGGCAGTTTCTTTGCGCGTTACTGGTCCACCCTCGGCCGACCCTTCGATGTGATGAACAGCGCCTTCCTGCAATGGTGGGGTGACTGGGGCTGCAAGCCCGCCTCAGCCATGCAGCAGGAGGTAGCCACCGTCATTGCGCACGGCGGCCTGACCTGGATCGGTTACCAGATGACGCACACCTTTGACGTCCAGCCGGCCGTCATGGGCGAACTCCGCCAGACCCTCGAGTTTGTGCGCGAGCGCGAGCCGCTGCTGCACGGCGCTCGACCGGTCCCCACCATCGCCGCGCTGCATCCTACCCATGACACGGTACTGCGCCACCGCAAGGCTATCTGGTGCGATGAGAGTTCGCCCCGCGGGCTGCATCGTCTGCTGACCGAGAGCATGATCCCCTACCACCTCGTCCAAGCCGGTGACCTGGTGCAGCGCTTGGACCGCTTCCAGGCCGTCATCCTCCCGGATCAGCGCTGGCTCGACCCGGCCCTGGTGCAGGCTCTGCCCGAGTACGTCCGGAGCGGCGGAGTGCTCATCGCCACGGCACTCACTGGCACGCTTGACGCTGCCGGCCAGGAGACCCACGGGTTCGCGTTGGGGGACTTGCTCGGCCTGCGCCTGGACGGAGTCTACGACCAGACCCACGCCTATATCGAGGTTACCGACGAGGGCCTGAAACCGGGCACCCTGGACATGCCGCATCTGGTCGAGGGCCAGTTCGCCTTCGCCACCCCGGTGGCCGCCGAGGTCGAGGTCCTGGCGCGGCTGCGGCGCATCTACCTGCGCAGCGATGGCTCAACCCTGCTGCGCTGGTCGCCGGTCGGCGAGGATTCCGGCTACCCGGCGATCACAGTGCGGCGCGTCGGCAAGGGCTGCGCCGCCTACATCGCCGGCCAGGTCTTCCGCGGTTACCAGACCAAGAACCAGTGGAACCTGAAGCACATCGTCGCCAACCTGCTGCAGTTGCTGATCGAGAAGCCCCTGGTGGCGGTCGAGGCCCCGGCTTGGGTCGAGGTCGTGCTCATGGAACAGCCCACCCCGACCGGCGCCACGCGGCTCTTGGTACACTTGGTCAACCACCACGGCAACCGGCCGGTGGACAAGAACAACGTCTGCGTCGAGCAGGTGCTGCCCGTGCGCGGCGTCGTCGTCAGGCTGCGCTGCGAGCAACGGCCGAGCGCGGTGACGCTCGAGCCCGGGAGTGGGGTCTGTCGCTGGTCCTGGCGGCGTGGCCTGCTCACCGTGCGCGTGCCGCAAGTGCAGATTCACACCGCGGTCGCCGTGGCGCCGTAGGCGCAGACGACCTCAGTGCTGCTGAACTTTCCCTGGCGACCTCGCCCTATGGAGTCAGGGCACGTTGGGGATCTTGGGCTTGGCGTCCACCGCCTGCTCGTCGTCGGGCAGCTCCTCTTCCTCGTCGAGGTTCCGGTGGCCCACGACCATGCCGTCGTCGAACTCGCTACGCTTGACGGTGCGCAAGGAGACGAACAGCCGCCGCAGGTCGCGGACGCCGCCCCAGGTGAACCACACGGTGGTGATCACGCCAATGACTAGCGGCAGCAGGATGGTGTAGTAATACCAGTAATGCCCCCAGGTCTCCAATTGCCAGGGCCGGAACACGCACCAGATGGAGACGATAATGAAGACAAAGAACCACAACATGCTCCAGATGAATACGCTGCAGGAGAGAATCTTGTCCCCCAGGGTGAATTCGTGGTCGAACCCCAGCAAGCCACCCCAGGTGAACTTCCGCGTCGCGGTCGCCCCCGGTTGCCCCGGCTTGAGGTCGACGGCGTACTTCCCGCGGTGCAGCATGCGGTCCATGTTGAAGTCTTCTTTGCAGGTCAATAGGGAGATGACGACGTAGAGCACCGTCGCCGTACACATGGAGATGAACCAGAGCCACTGGCCGTTGATGTCACGCAGGGCAAGGAACACGGCTGAGGCCAGGCCGGTGGGCTTGGGAACCACGGTCATGGAGGCCGGTTTCACCTCGATGGGGACGCTGGCGACCGCCACGGGAGCCTTGTCCGGGGTCTTGGCACCGAAGGCGTAGTGCAGGACACTCTTGGTGACGACGGCTTCCCCGCTGGCACCGGCCTTGTTATGGATCACGATATCGGCGGGCTGCCACTCCTCCATGCGGGTGAACTTGAGGGTGTACTCCCAATGATCGCCGACCCGCTGCGCCGGCTTGGTGTTGACGGTGACGGCGACTGCCTCCGGCGCGTTGATGCTCAACGGCAACTTGCCAAAGGGGAACATCCCCAGAACGATCGCGCCAGTGGCCAGGGTCGACCCGACCAGCATGCTGACCCAGGCCCCGGCATTGGTGCCCTTCTTCCAGTACAGCCCACCCAAAACAGCACAGCCGGACCCACCCAGGAAGATGGTGCCCGTGATCGCAAAGAACATCAGGATGTAGTCCGTCTGCGGAAAGAAGAGCCCGAAGAGAAAGGCGAACACTCCAACTCCCACGATGGACCAGCGCAGGAAGCGAATATGCTGACTCGCCGTGAACGGCTTCTTGCGGAAGGGCAAGACGACATCCTGCACGAAGATGCTGCCCCAGGAGTGCATGTAGGAGCCGTCGCAGGCCAGCATGGCGAAAAGCATGATGCAGGCGAAGGCGCCCTTGGCGCCGACGGGAAGAAAGTGCGCCAGCGCCACCGGCACCCGCATCTGCGACTGTATCTGCGGCTCGGGAATCAGCTTCAGACTCTCCTGCACCTCGCGCGCGCCGGTGGCGAAGTCGGCGTCATTCAGATAGGTGAAAGCACAGACGCCGAGCAAGGTGATCATGACGCCGCGGGCATAGCCACGCCAGGAGCCCAGGATATTGCCCATCTTGGCTTCGTGCGGACTGGCAGCGCAGGACCGGAAGGCGTGTCCGCCCTGCCAGGACATATAACCGTAGACCGAGCCCACGATGCCGATCAGCACATACCAGATATTGAAGTCCTTGGCCTGCGCCGTGTCGAAGGGGTTGAGCATGGACTGGCCCTTCGGGGCGGCGGCCAGGGCCTCGTACATCTCCGACCAGCTGAAGATGCACAGCAGCGCAATCGCCACCACCAGATACAGCATGCCCGAGAGCAGCCCTTCCAGGCAGTCGCTGATCATGATGGTGAGCTGCCCACCCACCAACGTCAGAAACAGAGCAATCGAGATAAATACCGCCATCAGCAGGCCGAAGGTAGGCATCGCCAGGCCGAGGAAGGTGACCGTCTGCGGCAGACCGCAGTAGTTGACGAAGAAGCGGGCCCCCACGGCCGGAAAGATGCCGTAGTTGATCAAGCCGGAAAGGAAGCCGAGCATGCCCGCTAGAATCCGAAAGCCCTTGCCGTAGCGAATCTCAAAGAACTGCGCCATGGTCATGACCCGCGACTCGCGGTAGCGATAGATCACAAAGCCGGTCAGCGTAATGAGCAGTGAGACCGGGGTACTCAGCTTCCCCCACCAGGTGATCGCAAACCCGGTCTTGTAGACATACTCGAAGATGGCGACCGCACTGACGGCGCCGAAGGCCGCTTCCCCCGCGGCGTTGCACACCAGGTAACGACCGGCACAACGACTGGCCGCCATGAAGTCCGCCACGCTCTTCATGTGACGCCGCGTGTTCCATGACACGATCAGCACCACGACGAACGGGACTAGCGTGATGGCGTAGTCAATCCAGTGCATCTTTACCATGACATGGCTCCACGGACTGTGGCAAATTCCGCTACGTCCGCGGCTCGAACCGACCGCGAACCGCCCCTGAACATAGGGGCCGAAAGTAGGCCGGGAAAGGCAGAATGCAAGGAAGAACCTGAACTCGCCCAGCCACGCACGAGGCCATGGCAACCTGATCGACCTGGCGCCGACGGGTAGTGGCGGCTTCGATGATGCTGCCAGGGGATGCACGCTCGGTGAACGAACGCCTACTTCCAGGCGTCCAGATTGCGCGTTCGGGTTACAACTCAGGTGCATGTCCCTGCCCCAACGGGGCTGTGGCTTGGCACCCTGACCCAACCCCGTTGGAGCAGGATACGCAGTTGCACCTGAGTCGTCACGCCTGCGGAAATAAAAGCGACCTGTGCAATAAGGGAGTCCGTCTGGAGCGCTGAAGGCGCGCTGCCATACCAGCCCAAGGCAACGCCCTGGGAATAGGACGGTTATGGGTTTGAGCCCTGTAGGGGCGAGCTATCTGCCATACCTCCGCACCGAGGCCGCCTGGTCCGCCCCTTCAGGGCTCGATCCGCGCTGTGGACGGGTACCCAGGGCGTTGCCCTGAGCGCCCGGAACGCCCCTTTGGGGCTGAATACCACGGCCCATCCTTATTGCACAGGTCGAATAAAGGCCTTCCCTATGGCCGTTAGGTCTAGTTGCGTCCCGGACGGAAGCATGGTATTATGCGTGTTTTAAGATCGGCAGGCCAGGCTCACCGAAAATCAAAGGAGACGCGCAGATGAGGTCGAAACAACGAAGCTTCACCCTGATCGAACTGTTGGTCGTGATCGCCATCATTGCCATTCTGGCAGCGATGCTCCTGCCGGCCCTGGCGCAAGCACGTGAGAAGGCGCGCCAGGCCACGTGTCTGTCGAATAGCAAGCAACTCGTGCTCGGATGCACGATGTATGCCCAGGACTACAACGACTACATGCCCTGCGGTCGCCCGCAGTACGTCGCCTGCGCCGCCGATAGCACCGCATTCTGGCAGCATCTGATGATTGGCTACGTAACCGACGCGAACACCTTCCGCTGCCCGAGTCAGCAGACCACCGGCAACCCCGGTTGCGCCAAGTACTTCCCCTGGGCTCGCGCCCTGAACTTGGGCACGGCGTACGGGATCAACTGCCGTGGGTGGGGAACCTCGGGCGGTATACCGCTTGCACAAATCACGGCGCCGTCCAAAGCCTTCTACATTGTCGACTATGCCAATGCTGGCGGTGGCTGGTGGCGCGGCTTCCGTGACCCCTATAACACCTGTCCCACCGTCGACCAGTATTACAAGGAGATTCACAACGGCGGGGTCAATATCGCCTTGGGCGATGGGCACGCTGAGTCGTTCAAGAGCGCTCTGGCCTATGCCCGTTCCTATAACACCTACGCCACCCTGCTACCGTGGTTGGCGACCGCCTCAGCCGCGGCTCCCGGTTGGTAGAGCGCGCCGCCCCCCCGCCTGACGGCGTCGCCCGTGGCCGCGCCGTCAGCCTTCCCTGAATACGTCGCCGCGAGCGCAGGCGGCCCAGGTCGTTTCGAACCAGCTCAGGTCGGTCGGTAACGGCCGCACCGGCACCGGCGTCACCCGCACCTCACAGACGGTCTGCGGCTCGACCGACACCTCCAGGATCTCGGCCCGCTTGGCAAGGTTCTCGGCGCGGTGCCGCAGCACCGGCCCACGCCGGGTCTGCACCGTCAATTCCCCCGCGGCATCCAACACCATGAAGGCGCCCCGACTGCCGCCACCCCCGCGGAGGTAGGCCCGCAACGCCTCCAGAAAGACGACGCTGGTCAGCGCCAGCCACTTGTTCTGCGTGGCCTTGGGCAGGTCGACCGGCGAGGCGCAGCGAATGCCCTGCGCGGCGATGGCGAGGCAGAGCTCCCGCGCCTCGCGCAAGGCCTGCTCTACCACCGGCAGGGAACGCACAAAGGCACCCGCCCGGCTCATGCGCTCCTGGATGGCGGGTCGCAGGGGGCCCCATTCCAGCCCGTCCGCGGCGTGCAGCCAACCCTCGTATTCGGCCATCTGCTCGGCGACCTGCGCTTGCGCCCACTCGAGGAACGGCGCCACCTCCGGCGCGGGCTCGGGGTAGACGTTAGCGATGTACTGCGCGGCCCGCATGGCGCCCACCTGGCCGCTGTTGAGCGCACTGCCGCCGGGGCGCACGCCGTGGGTGCCGTTCAGCTCGCCGATGGCAAACAGGTGTGGCAGGCTCGTCTCCCACCAGGGATTGCCGCGCAGGCCGCCGTTGCAATGCTGGGCGCAGACCGCCACCTCCAGCGGCTGGCGCAGGTCAACGCCATGCTCCGCGTACAGCTCGATACTCTGCGGGTTCATCTGCGCCAGCCGCTCGTATGGCGTCCCCTGCACCGCGCCAGAGCGCTCCAGATAGGTCCGGGCCTCCGGACCCAACTCGGCGATGCGGAAGGGCGACATTCCTGGCGCCGGGCGTGGATCGCTCATGAAGTCCATGAACACCCGCCGCCCCGTCTCGATCTCACGCTGCACGGCGATGTCGACCAGACTCGAGCCCTGGTTCTGCAAACGCTCCGCATGAAATGGCCACTGGTAGCCCTTCAGGAAAATGCTCGTCGCCAGGGTCGGCATATCGCCATAGTACTCGTGCAGGAACGAGCGCCGCTCGCTCACTCCGTCCGCCGCCGTGCTGAAGTAGTCCGGCACCACCTGCTGATAGGTCCCGGAGAGGTTCCAGCGAAAGGCCACCGAAGCCAGGCCGTACTGCAGTTCGGTGAGGTTATTCCCCACCACCCCGGCGGCAAAGGCCAGGCCATGCGAGCCAACCTGTCCATGCGGCCAGACGCTGACGCGGTACAGTTCGCCCGGACCGCCCGTGGCCAGAACCACATTCCGGGCGTTGAACAGCGTCAGTCCGTAGGTCTCCCGGTGATGCTCCTGGCGGTTCAGACACAGCACCCCGACCACGCGCCGCGACGGCCCCTCGCCCGCCGTCAGCAGACGCACGGCGTCGTGCCGGTCAAACACCGGAATCTGCCGCTGCCGGACCTGCTCCAACAAGCGTTCGAACATGAACCGCGAGGTCTTCGGCCCGGCACTGGTGGCACGTTGCCGCGGGTCGTGGTCCGTCTTGTAGCCCACATAGCCGCCGTAGCGGTTGAACGGAAACGGCACCCCGATCCGGCAGAGCTCAAAAAAAGCCGGCGCCGAACCCAATCCTTCGATGTACGCCAGATCGCCATGCATCATGCCGCCCTTGAACAGGCTGCGGGCAAAGTCCATCGGGCTATCCGCTTCAGCGCCGAAGATTCCCAGCTTGTAGTACGTCTGCTTATCGGAGCCGGAGTTGTTGCTGGCGCCGTTGCCCAGACGGTCTACCACCATGGCCACATCACGCGATCCCAGGTCATGCAGCGCCTCGGCGCAGCGTAACCCCGCCGCCCCGGCGCCCACGATCAGGGTGTCGACGGAGACCACGTCAAAGGCCGCGCTGCGGCCCTGGTTCAGTTTCAGAGAAAACCGTTGCCTGCGCATGAATTCACCCCTGGGCTCCGCGCCCCGCGTTTCGCCGGGTCCGTGATTTCGGAGTCATGGCACTATACCCAGCCAACGCGGTGCCGCGTCCGCCCGCGGCGGACTTGCCAGCGTCGGACCGCCTCATCGTAGCGCTCCAGTCGGCGCAGGGTTACAACTCAGGGGTATTTCCCTGCCCCAACGGGGTTGTGGCTGAGAGCCCAGGGTTGCGGCCAGGGTGCCGCTACCCTGGGTCAAACAAATGTCGACCTGTGCAATAAGAGAGTCCGTCTGAAGCGCTGAAGGCGCGCTGCCATACCAGCCCAGGGCAACGCCCTGGGAATAGAATGGTTATGGGTTTGAGCCCTGTAG
>CAILKC010000283.1 GCA_903834675.1 uncultured Victivallales bacterium
GGCGCCGCCCGCGCCCCAGCCAGCGCGGCTGCCCATTGGCGTCAAGCCAAGCCGCGGTGGCAGAAAGCTGCGTCAAGCCGCAGACAGTCCAAAGCTCGGCCTGACGGCCAGCGCGGTAGCGTACTGAGTCCCGGCAAGGACGGGACTCTTTGGACTGCGGCGGCTGGACGCCGCTTTGGTTGAGACGCCTGGCCCGCGCGACACGCTCCGGCCAAAGCGGTGTCGCGGGTCATCACGGGCACCGCCCGCGCCCCAGCCAGCGCTGCTGCCCATTGGAGTTGAGCCAAGCCGAGGAGGCAGAAAGCTGCGTCAAGCCGCAGACAGTCCAAAGCTCGGCCTGACGGCCAGCGCGGTAGCGTACTGAGTCCCGGCAAGGACGGGGCCGTCGTCGGACGCGGAAGGGGGGACCCATGACGCCCGGGAGCCCGTCCCCCAGCACGCTGGTGAGTCGGCGCCGTCAGAACGGAATGTCGTCGACCGCCTCTTCGTCGGCGGCGCTGGCGCGCATCTCGGGTTCGTGTTCCCGCGGCGGCGGCGCCTGCGGGGCCGGTCCTCTCGGCCCTGGGGCCGACTGTACCGGCGCTGCGGACCGGGAGGGATAGGGGGCGGCGGCGCGCGGCGCGGCCGGGGCAGCCGGCTCAGCGGCGTAGGGGGCGGCGGCGCGCGGCGCGGCCGGGGCGCCCGAATCGGCGGGATAGGGGCCGTTCTGCTCCGCGGCGTCCGGGCCGGACGGACCGACACCGGCATCATCCCGGTTACGACTGTCGAGGAACTGCACCCGCTCGGCCGTGACCTTCAGGCGACTGCGCTTCTGGTTGGTGGCCCGATCTTCCCATTGGTCAAGCCGCAAACGACCTTCCACAAAGGCCAACGCCCCCTTGCGCAGGTAACGACTGCACTGCTCGGCTTGGCGCCCAAACACATCGATGTCCACGAAGCAGACCTCATCGCGATCCTCTCCGGCAGCGGTGCGATAGCGCCGGTTGACCGCCAGGCCGAGTTCGCAGATGGACATGCCACCCGAGGTCGCGCGGGTCACCGGATCGCGGGTGAGGTTCCCGATCAGAAGCACTCGATTCAGCCCGTCCATGGCTCGTTGTCTCCTTCTGAATCGCGCCCGTGATCCACGTTCACTCCGGGATGCGCTGGATCAAGTCGCGGATGATGTCGCTACTGGTCAACCCTTCGGCGTCAGCGTGGAAATTGGTGATGACGCGATGGCGCAAGACAGGCAGGGCGAGGGCGCGGACGTCCTCGCAGGCAACATTGTAGCGTCCCTGGAGCAAGGCGCGCGCCTTACCCGCCAGGATCAGAGCCTGGCTGGCCCGCGATCCCGCGCCCCACTTCACCTTGCCGCGCACGACCTCCGGCGCCGCCGGGTTCGCGGGGCGGCTGGCGCTGACCAAGCGCACGGCGTAGGCGATGACGTTATCTGAGACCGGCACCTGGCGCACCAAGTGTTGAATGCGACAGATCTCCTCGCCGGTAAAGATCGGCTGGATCACCGGTTCGTCGGGCAGGGTGGTCTGGCGCACCATGCGTTCCTCGTCCGCCGTCGGCAGATAGTCGATGACCACGTTCATCAGAAAACGGTCCAGTTGCGCCTCCGGCAGCGGATAGGTCCCCTCCAATTCGATGGGATTCTGCGTCGCCAGAACAAAGAAGGGCTCGTCGAGCATGTAGGTCTGGCCGCTTACCGTGACGTGCCGCTCGCCCATGGCTTCAAGCAAGGCCGCCTGGGTCTTCGGCGGCGTGCGGTTGATCTCATCCGCCAAGACCAGGTTCGCGAAAACCGGGCCGCGGATGAAGCGGAACTGACGGCGACCCGAACCCGCATCCTCTTCGATCACTTCGGTTCCGATGATGTCCGCAGGCATCAGGTCCGGAGTGAATTGGATACGCTTGAACTGCAAAGAGAACATGCTGGCGATGCTCTTCACCAGCAGGGTCTTGCCGAGACCGGGAACGCCGACCAGCAACACGTGTCCCCGCGCCAGCAGCGTCACCGCGATCTGTTCGATCACGGCCTGCTGACCGACAATCACCTTGCCCAGTTCGGCCAACATGCGGCCAGAGGCGCTGGCGATGCGTTCTACCGCGTCCCTGCCCTGCTCTTCCATGGCCCCTGCCTTCCGCGGTCTGCGTGTGATGCTGAGCGTGTCATGCCGCCGGATTGACGATCTTCCGGCCACGCGCTCGTGGACAGCGCAACTCGCACGCCTTATGGTTCTCGGCGTCACGATTCGCGGCCGGACGGTTATACCATATCGGCAGGCCCCTGCAATGCGAGTAATTGAACCGCACATTCACATGATCGCCCGCACCACGGCGGACTACGAACGCATGGCCCTGATGCACACCGTGGCCTGCTGCGAACCCGCGTTCTGGGCGGGCTATGACCGCACCCACCCCGAGGCCTTCTACGACTACTTCACCCACCTGACGACCTTTGAGCCCACCCGCGCGGCCCAGTACCTCATCCGCCATTACGCCTACATCTGCATGAACCCCAAGGAAGCCGACGACCTCGTGCTGGCCCGCGAGGTGATCTCCTTCATCCCTGAATTTCTCGACCGGCCGACCGTCCTGGGGGTCGGCGAGATCGGCCTGAACCGCTGCACTCGCAACGAGTTGACGGTGTTTGAGGAACAGGTCGATCTGGCGGTGGCGCGCCGTCAGTTGATGTGGCTCCACACCCCGCACCTCGGCGATAAGCTCAAAGGCACCCGCATGATGCTTGACGCCCTGACGGCGCGTGGAGACGTCGATCCCGAGCGTGTCTGTTTCGATCACGTGGAAGAGCACACCGTCGGGCTGATTCGCGCCGCCGGGTTCTGGGCCTCGATGACCCTTTACCCGATCACCAAGAACTCGCCAGCCCGGGTGGTGGATACCCTCGAGCGCCTCGGCATCGACCACCTGATGGTCGATGCGTCGGGCGACTGGGGCCCCTCCGACCCGGGCACCCTGCACCAGGCCATCTTCGAGATGCGCCGACGAGGCTACGCCGACGACCTGGTCGAAACCGTCTTCTACGACAACCCCTGCTTCTTCCTCGGCCAGAGCCCCAAGTTCCATTTCACGCCGCGCCGCCCGCGGGCCGACGCCTGGGCGCCCACCGGCAGTCCCTGAGGACCGATGACGGATATCCGTACACGCTGGCTGGGCTGGCTGCAACTGTTTCGAGTGCCCAACCTGCCGACGGTGCCCGGTGACCCGCTGGTCGGCGCCGTGCTCGCCGCGGTCGCGGCGGGCCGGGAGGTGTCGGCGCGGCAGGCCAGCGGCGTGGCGCTTGCCTCCCTCTTCCTATACATGGCAGGGTTGGCCCTCAACGACCTGCATGACCTCCCCGCGGACCGCTTGCAGCGTCCGGAACGTCCCCTGCCCCGCGGCGTCGTGTCGGTGCGCTCGGCCTGGCTGGCCTTCGCCCTGCTGGCCGCGCTGGGAGTCGCCGCGGCGGCCAGCGCCGGACGAGCGGCAGCCCTCGCCAGCCTGGGGCTGCTGGCCCTCGTCTGCCTCTACAATCTGCGCGCCAAGGCCCATGCCGCCAGCGCTTGCCTGGTCATGGGCCTCTGCCGCGGCGCCAGTCTGCTGCTCGGCGCCTGGGCGCTGGGTCGACCGCAGGCAGCGCTGCTTCCCGCCAGCGCCCTGACGCTATACATCGCCGCCGTCACCTGGTTGTCACGCCGCGAGGACGAAGCGCAACGGCCCGGACCCTTCGTCCTCCTGCCGTCCCTCGCTGTCGCCGGCGGCTGCGGGGCTGCCTGGCTTACCCTCGGGATGACCGTGGAGCGGCTGCCGCTGGCGGCGCTCGCGGGCGCCGGGCTGGCAACCTGGATGGCGCTGCAGATCAGCCTGGAGTTGTTCCGGCACACGGTCGGACCCGGACCCGCCCGTGCCGCCGTGGGGCGTTTCATCCGGGTGCTGCTGCCCTGGCAGGCCGCGCTCCTGTTCCTGGGCGGCACGCCGACCACGAGCGCGCTGGCAGTCGCCCTGCTGCTCGCCTGGCCCGGGTCACGACGCCTGAGTCGGCGGGTGAGCGCCAGTTAGGAGAACCGGGCATGCGCAAACTGCTGGTTGTACAGGTAGCGGGCCTAGGCTGGAACCTGGTCGAGCGTTACGGGCAGATGCATGTGGGCAGCCATATCGAGATGCGGCCCATGGCGTCCTGCTTTCCAGCGCTGACCTGTACCGCCCAGGCGGTCTTCCGCACCGGCACCCCGCCGACGGACACCGCCATCGTCGGCAACGGCCGCTTCGACCGCCAGACGCGACGGACCGACTTCTGGAACCAGTCTGCCCGCTTGGTCAGGGGCCGCCGGATCTGGACTGGGCACCGCGCCGCGGGCGGCCGGGTGGGCCTGCTCTTCTGGCAGCAGAGCCTTGGCGAAGAGGTTGACCTGCTGCTCTCCCCCGCCCCTATCCACAAACACCACGGGGGCATGATCCAGGACTGCTACGGCCAGCCAGCCAGCCTCTATGGCCACCTCTGCCACCTGCTGGGCCGCTCGTTCAATCTGATGCACTACTGGGGACCCCTGGCCTCGGTACGCTCCTCGCGCTGGATCGTCGAGGCCACCTGCGCGGTACTGGCGGACCCCACCCTCGCCCCGGAGCTGTTGCTCACCTATCTGCCTCACCTCGACTATGTCCTGCAACGGCACGGGCCGAACGACGAGCGCACGGCGCGCCCGGCTCTGCTGGAGACGGAAAAGCTATTGCGGCGTCTGAGCACGGCCGCGCGCGCGGCGGGCTTCGACATCCTGATCTGGGGAGATTATGCCATCACCGCTGCCACCGGGGTCGTCTTCCCAAATCGCCTGCTGCGGGAGCGGGGGCTGTTCGCCGTGCGGCAGGTCGGAGGCTGTACCTACCCGGACCTGTACGCCACGCCGGCCTTCGCCATGGTCGACCACCAGGTGGCGCATATTTACCTTGTGGACTCCGCGCTACAGGCCACCGTCAAAGCCTGCTTCCAGGGGGTCGAAGGGATCGCCGACGTGCGTCAGCCCGAGCCGACGACCCACTCGGAGAATGGCGACCTGGTCCTGACCGCCGCGCCCGGATACTGGTTCGCTTACCCGTGGTGGGAAGATGCCCGCACGGCGCCCGACTACGCCCGCCACGTCGACATCCACAACAAGATCGGCTTCGACCCCTGCGAACTCTTCTGGGGCTGGCCGCCGCCGGCCATCAGCCTGGATGCCACCCGCGTCCGCGGCACCCACGGCCGGGACGATGTGCCAGCCTGCTCGGGCTCCACCGCCAGCGACCTGCGGGGCGCCTCAACCCTGCTGGAACTCGCCGCCCGCCTCGAACCCTGGCTCGCCACGGACGGGAACTGAACCAGCCCCCCTCACGGCAACACGAGCGGACCCATGTCCTTAGCCGTCGTGCCGACCCGGACCCCCTGCAGCGCCGAGACAAACGACGAGGTGAAGAAGGTGCGTGCCGGAATCTCGTCACGATAGAGCTGCTGGCGCGCCACAACCTGCCAGCCCGCGCCATCGACTTTGGCACGCTCCACCCAGACCACGTCGATGCTGTGGATGCAGCCCTTGAGCACGTCGCCGGATTCCGCCAAAGAGACGCCCAGACGCATCTGCTGCAAGAATACTCCCGCGCGCACTCCATCCGTCTCAAAGCGGACGAACTCCTTCGAATCGAAGAAGCCTTCCCAACCGCCGATGCGGTCTGTGCTCAGGCCCAAGCTCTTCTTGATCTCCGCGAAAAAGGCCTCCGAAGCCTTGGCCGGATCGGGCTCGCGATGCAGGGCGATGCCGTCATGGACGGTCATACGCTCGGAGTCGACCACCACCAGGTCGTAGTAGTCTGCCGGCAGGTTGGGAAAGACCGCCGTCGAGCCGTCCGCGGAGAGCTTGCCCTGCCACGGCTTGAACTGCTCCCGGTCGGTCTCCAGAGTGCCCTCTCTGGACTTGCGGTCCTTGCGGAACTTGCGCCCAAAGGCGACCACTAAGCGCTTCTTGCCTGGGCTCGAGAAACGCACGGTCAGCTTCCCCGTGTACAGCTCGGGCTGGGCCGGATTGGCGTAGAGGTAGGTGCCCACCGGAACCACGCTGCCAGCGCCCATGACCAGGACTGCCAGGACCGCCAGGACACCCCCAGCAAGGACGTGTTTCAAGCTCATTTTACCAGCACCTTTGCCTCGGCCGCCGCGGGGTGGTTCGGGTACTCTTTGGCGATCTTCGTAAACACCTCGTTGGCGCGCTTCTGGTCGCCGGCTTCGGCGAGGATCTTGCCGCGCTCGAGTTCGACATCCGGCAGGTTCGACAGCAGCGGGTCAAGCAGAATGGCGCCATCAAGTTCGCCGAGAGCGCCGTCCAGCCAGCCGAAGCGCCGCCACATCCGGGCGCGGGCCAGGCTCAGACTGCCGTTGGTACGATCCATCGGCGAGGCGCCGGACCACTCATTCAGTATCTCCCGTGCCTCCACCACAAACCCCGCGTACAGCAGATCGTAGAAGCGCTGCCGCAGGGCATTGCCTTGCACCGCCGAGTAGCGTTGTTTCTGGCCGAGCTCGCGGCCGGCCAGCAACTCGGCCAGGCGCTCCTTTGCCGCCGCCGTGTCGCCCTTCTGCAACGCCAGGTCCAGCCGCAACTCGACAGGGACCTTACTGCTCTTGTCAGCGTGCTTGTCAAGAGCCCCGATGAGGGCGGCGGCCCAGTCGAAATCGCGGACCCCGAAGAGAGCGAACTGCGCGGCCTCGCAGGCATCAATTTCCCACGTCTTGTCGGGCTTCCCCTTGAGCATCTCCGTGTAGGCTTGACGCGACTTCTCCGGGAACCGCCTGGCTGCGGCCCGGGCCAGCTCGACCAGCGCCGCCCGACGATAGGCCTCCGAGGACTTGCGGTTGCCCAGAATGCCCTCGCACACCGGAATCATATCCTCGTTCAACGGCACGTAACCCAGAAAGGTCAGGTAGCCGCGCAGGGTAGACGGTTCGACGTCGGCCAGGTTCTGAGCCCGGATCAGGCCGCTGTAATGCTGGAAATCCTCGCCCTTTTCCAGGGAGCGCGGCGGCGGCAGCGTCTCGTTGATCTGCAGCAGACCCTTGGCTGTGACATTGCCCTGCGAGCAGGCCACGCCCCGGCTGGCCAGGCCAGGCAGCACCCGCGCGCAGCTCGGCCCCTTGGCCCTGGCCCCATCCTCGAAACGCCAGACCGAATCGCGGCCGTTCACCGCCTCGAGCTGCACCTCGGTAAACTGGGCGCCACCGTAGCTCATGTAGGAGACCAGCTTGTAACGGAACGCCGGCATCGGCGCATCCTTGTAGTGCGCTTCGGTCGCGACCCAGCGCGTCCGACCGGACTGCACATAGGCCTCGGGAGGCAACACGCCCTTGTTCTTGGCGTCTACCCAACGCCCGAGCAGCGCCATCAACTCGCCCCCAAAATCCACCACCACAAGGCGCAGCTTGTGCGGCCCCGGCGCCAGGGCAATCTCCTTGCGGAATTCCCCGCGCACCGCGTCGCCGACGAAGTGGCGGCCGTCCCGTGCCACCAGCAGCGCCTCGTCGATCAACAGATAGCCGGCGTCATCGGTCACAATCATGAATGTCGGCGTCCCCTGGCTGGCCTGTTGCAGGTAGCCATCAAACACCAGCAGGCAGGCATCCGACGAGTCCACCGGATTGAAGGACTGCTCGATACGGTCGACAAACAGCCGACCCAGGCTCTGGCTCTTCTGCAGCAGCGCCTGCACCTCGTTCCAATTGCCCGAGGGCCCCTCGGGCAAGGTTCTGACGTCCACGGTCAGGTTCTGCAGAAACCCCTTGTTGACCACGGGCGCACGGCCCCGGGTGCCGAAATACAGGTAGATCTCGGTGCAGGGCGCGCTGCCCTTGACCAAGGCCAGAACGGTGTTGTCCGCCCCGCGCCCCAGCGGCATCAGCCGCAGTGGGTTGCCGCCTTGGTCGAAGGCGTAGAGATCCATCCCCTCCTCATCCCCAAGCCCGCTCACCGGCACCGTCACGGCGTAGCCCGCGTCCCGTTGCGTCGGCTCGGAGGCAACCTTGAAAACAGCGCGGTACGGCGACTCGCCGTGGTGCCAGGACGCACGCTCCGCCGCCGCGGCCAAGCGCCCCGGCAAGAACAGCGCGGCAAGGGCGACAAGGAAGGCAGAATGGACGATGGTTCGCCTGGACATGCCGAGGTCTCCGCGCCTACCGACGACCGCAGGGCCAACACCCTCCCATTGTAGCGCCAGCAGGCGTGAGTTACCACCCGCGCGTGTCATCGCTGGGGCGGTTTCAAGAAAGCGACCCCGACATGACGTCGCAGGCCTAAGCGCTGCTCCCGCGTGCTTTCCCTGGAGCCCGCGATGCCAAGCCCGTTCCGGGCAGGTTCGCGGTATCCGCCGTCTGCAAGACCCGCTTGCCGCCCTGGAGCCCGCGATGCCAAGCCCGTTCCGGGCAGGTTCGCGGTA
>CAILKC010000284.1 GCA_903834675.1 uncultured Victivallales bacterium
ACCAAACGGCGGTGGAGCCCACCGCATCTCCACCAAGCGGCGGTGGAGCCCACCGCATCTCCACCAAGCGGCGGTGGAGCCCACCGCATCTCCACCAAACGGCGGTGGAGCCCACCGCATCTCCACCAAGCGGCGGTGGAGCCCACCGCATCTCCACCAAACGGCGGTGGCCCCCCAGCGCATCTCCATGGCGCGGCTCCACCCTCCATCTTGACGCCCCGCTCGTCTCGCGGTACGGTCTGTGATCGGTTTTTCCGGGAGTAACGGTCCATGGACGACAGTCCTCGCGAGCGCTGTGGCTGGTGTGGCGCCGATCCGCTCTACCGTGCCTACCACGATGAGGAGTGGGGGGTTCCGGCCTACGCGGATAACCGGCTTTTCGAGTTTCTGATCCTGGAGGGCGCCCAGGCGGGCCTGAGCTGGCTCACCATCCTGCGCAAGCGAGAGCATTACCGACGCGCCTTCGCCGGCTTCGACCCGCAGTTGGTGGCCCGCTTCGGCGCCAGCGAGGTGACGGCGCTGCTCGGCGACCCCGGAATTGTCCGAAACCGGCTGAAGATCGAGGCGGCCATCAAGAACGCCCAGGCCGTCCTGCGCCTGCAAGACCAGCACGGGTCACTCGCGGCGTATCTCTGGCGCTACGTCGACGGCCAACCCCAGCCGAACGCCTGGCCGACCCTGGCAGCGCTGCCGGCGCGCACCGCGACATCGGACGCCATGAGCCGCGACCTGAAGGCGGCGGGGTGCAATTTCGTCGGCCCGACCATCTGCTACGCCTTCATGCAGGCGGTGGGAATGGTCAACGATCACGTGGTCACCTGTTTTCGTTACCCCGAACTCGGGCCTGCCGCCGGAAAACACGGATAGCCTGGAGACGACAGATGCGCTGGGTAGTACCTACTCTCGGAATGCTCGGAGTCGTGACGTTGCCGTTCTGTCTGGCGCAGCCGTTGACGTCGGCCGCGGCGGAGGCGGCGGGCGCCGCCGCGCCTGAACCCAAGGTCGCCTACTGCGTCTCCGCCCTGGGCAACGACGCCTGGTCCGGCACCTTGACGGAGCCTAATCCCGCCAAGACCGATGGGCCGTTTGCGACCCTCGAACGGGCGCGGGACGAAATCCGTAAGCTCAAACAGCAGTCCGGCCTGCCCGCTGGCGGGATCGAGATCCGGGTCGGCGCCGGGATCCACCGGCGGCAGCAGACTTTCGTGCTCGAGGCGCAGGACTCTGGCACCGCCGCGGCCCCGATCGTCTACCGCGGCGCTGTCGGAGCCCAGACGCGGCTTCTGGGAGGCATGGTCCTGCCGCCCGCGGCTTTCGTCCCCGTCACCGACCCAGTGCTGCTGGCGCGGCTGGACCCCGCGGCGAGGGGGCAAGTCCGCCAGGTCAGCCTGAGCCAGTGCGGCGTACCTGAGCCCGGCCCGGAGTGGGCGGCGCGCTTCGCGGACGGCGCCGCTTCGCCGGAGCTCTTCTTTGCGGGTCAACGCATGACCCTGGCCCGCTGGCCGAACCAGGGCTGGGCCCGCATCGCCGAGGTCATCGGCGGCGCGCCGCACCGGATCCAGGGCGTCCTCGGTGACAAGATTGGGGTGTTTACCTATAGCGGCGACCGGCCGCAGCGCTGGCTGACAGAGCCGGACCTCTGGCTGCACGGTTACTGGTTCTGGGACTGGTCGGACCGGCGCCAGAAGGTCGAGGCGATTGACCCGGCGCGCCAGACCATCAACCTGGCGCCGCCCTACCACCACTACGGCTACCGCAAGAACGCCCGCTACTACGCCATGAATGCGCTCTGCGAGCTGGACAGCCCCGGTGAATGGTACGTGGACCGCGACGCCTGGACTCTTTTCTTCTGGCCGCCGGGGGCGCTGCCGGACAACGAGGCGAGCCTGTCACTCCTGACCGAGCCGCTGGCCACGCTCAGCGAGGTCTCCTACGTGACCTTCCGCAACCTCGTGTTCGAGGTGAGCCGGGGGGAGGGCGTGCAGATTCGCGGCGGGACGGAAGACGTGGTGGCGGGGTGTACCTTCCGCAACCTGGCCCGGCTGGCGGTGCGGGTCGAGGGCGGCGCCCGGCATGGCGTTCAGAGCTGCGACCTCTATAACCTCGGCGTCGGTGGCATCAGCCTCAGCGGCGGCGATCGCGCCACACTCACCCCGTGCGGCCACTACGCCGACAACAACCACATCCATCACTTTGCCCAACTGGTGTACACCTACCAGAACGGCATCCGCCTCAACGGCGTCGGCTGCCGCATGTCGCACAATCTCATCCACGATACCATCCACGAGGCGCTCGCCTACAGCGGCAATGACCACGTGGTGGAGTTCAACGAGGTCTACAACGTCTGTCTCGAGGCGGACGACTCCGGCGTTATCCATCAGGGCCGGGACTGGACCTGGCGCGGCAACATTATTCGCTACAACTTCTTCCATGATATCCTGGGCGGGAGTGCGGTGAGCAATATGGGCGTCTATCTGGACGACATGGAATGCGGCGTCGAGGTCTTCGGCAACATCCTCTACCGCATTCCGCGGGCCATCCTGGCCGGCGGCGGGCGCGACAACCTGATCCGCAACAATCTCATCATCGACTGCCCCATCTCCATCCACGTCGACAACCGCGCCATGAACTGGGCCAGCTACCATGTCGGTACCACCATGAAGGGCCTGCTGGACAAGGTGCCGTACCGGGACGAGCCCTGGAAGAGCCGCTATCCCCAGTTGGTCGGCCTCTGGGAAGACGAGCCGGCCGTGCCCAAGGGCAACGTGGTGCAGCACAATCTCATGGTGCGCAGCGGCCCGATGTCCCTCGCCCCGGAAGTCACCAAGAGCGGCAGCGTGGCCGACAACCTCTTCCTCAAGACCGACCCCGGCTTCGTCAGCCCCGAGACCCTCGACTTCCGCCTCAAAGACATCGCTGCCGTGCAACAGCAACTCCCTGGCTTCCAGGCTATTCCCTTCGAGCAGATCGGGCTGCGCGTGGACCCGTACCGGCCCAGCCTGCCGGTGGGCAACCCAGTCATCAACCCGGATTCGCGGGCCTTCATCGAAGAGCAGGAAATCCGCTTGCAGCCCGGCCGTGGCGCGGCGGGGGTGCAGATTCGCTACACCCTGGACGGCGCCGAGCCCACCACCGCCTCGACGCTCTACCGGGGGCCGTTCAGAGTCACGGAAGGTGGCACCCTCAAGGCGGTGGCCTTCGCGAGCGTCGGCGGGGAGCGTTCCGGCGTCTCCACGGCGACCTACACCGTCAACCACCTGGGACCGCAAGCGGGGGTGTCGCTCGTCGGCCTGCCGGCCGTCGAGGCCAAAGCCCACGGCGGCCTCAAACTCAACCGCAACTACGCCGGCGATGGCCCCGTAGCGCTCGCCGGACGGATCTACGATCAGAGCCTGATGCTCTGCCCCGAAGCCGCCCAGGGCGGCGGACGCGGCCAGGTGGTCTACGATCTCAACGGCGGCCTGGAGCGGGCGCTGACCTTCAAAGCCACCATCGGCGTCGACGATGCGGTCAAACCCAACGGCACCGTCATCTTCATCGTCGAACTCGAGCGCAACGGCGCCTGGGAGAAGGTCTTCGAGAGCGCTATCCTGCGCGGCGGCGAGGCGCAGGAGCTCGAGGTGCCCGTTGCGGGGGCCACCCGGCTGCGCCTGCTCACCACCGACGCCGGGGACAATATCAACTCCGACCACGCCGTCTGGGCCGCCCCGCTGTTGCAGTAGCGGTTGGGGCGCACTGTCTGCGCCTGGACATTCGAGACCCGCGGATCGGCGGCCTGCAACCAGGTGCCGAAACTGAGGCAGAACACAAGGTAGGCAATGGTCCTGCGCTTCTCCGCTCTCCCCTGTAGCGTGACCCGTGGTCTGCCTGCCGTGTCGGGTTGCTCGAGCACACACGCCGTCAGGCATGGCACAGGCGCCAAGCCAAAGCGGTGTCGCGGTCGCCGTCGGCGACCTTGCCACACGCAGTCCACATGACCGAGGCGCGATCTGGACTGCGTGCGGCAGCGGGCCGCGGCCGCGGCCCGGCGACGCCGCTTTCACTGCCGAGGGGACGACGGCGGTCGTTTCTTGAAGCCCTGCCGACAAGCAAGCCGGTCACCGCCTTGCAGGTTATAACTCTCGTGGTTACGTTGCGGGTATGATCCTGGAACTCAAACTCCGTAAGGTCGGCAACTCGGTGGGCGTGATTCTACCACGCGAGGCCCTGGCGCACCTGAACGCCGGCGCGGGCGATACGGTGTCGGTGACCGATGCCGCCGACGGCAGCCTGCGGCTGTCGCCGACGCGGGCCGAGGTCAGCCGCCAGCTCGCCGTGGCACAGGACGTGATGAAGCGCTACCGCCACACCCTACGCGAACTGGCCCGATGAACGAACCGCTCTGGATCGCGCCGGAAGTGGTGGTCATTCTGCACGAGCAACTGCTGGCACAATTCGGCGGGCTGTCAGGCCTCCGCGACGAGGGGCTGCTGGCGGCGGCGCTGGGCAGACCGGCGAACCGTTTTGCCTACGGAGAGACGGACCTCTTCGACCTCGCGGCGAGCTATGCCGTCGGCATCGTGAAGAGCCATCCTTTCGTTGACGGCAACAAGCGCACGGGGTTCGTGCTGGCGGTGGTTTTCCTGGAACTCAACGGCTGCTGCTTCAAAGCAACTGAGGTGGACGCGGCGCTGCGCACCCTTGCCCTCGCCGCCGGAGAGCTGTCCGAGCCTGAGTACGGTGCCTGGTTGAGGGCCAACGTGGAACCCGCGTGAGCCCTAGGGAGAGGGAAGCCATGCGAACTGCGCAGTATTCGATGACCTGTGTGGCGCCGACGGTCAGTGCTCTCCTGGGCCTGCCGTCACCGGCGCAAGCCAGCGGCAGCGCCATCCCCGAGATCGTTCAGGGCGGCCTGGCGGAGCGGGTGGCGATTGTGGCTCCCGATGCCCTGGGTGAGTACGCCTGGGGGCTCTGGCAGGCCGAGATGCCATTCCTGCGCTCGCTACATGCCCGGCACAGCTTGGCGTTGCGCTCGGTGATGCCCTCCATCACGCCGGTGAATTTTGCCGCGATGGTCACCGGCACCGACCGGCAGGGACACGGCATTGGCAGCTTCAACGACACCTTCGCTTGCGAGACGCTGTTCGAGGTGGTGCGGCGGGCTGGGGGCCAGAGTGCCGGGATCGGGATCAAGGGCTACACCGGCTGTCAGCTTCTGGCCCGCAACAGCGACCTTGGCGGCTGCGTGGAGGAGCATGCCGATGCGGCGGTCGCGGACAAGATCATGGAGCTCGCCCAGGCAAGTCGGCCGCGTTTCCTCATCGCCCAGCTCGGCTGTGTGGATGATGTCTTCCACGCCTACGGTCCGAGTTCGCCTGAGGTGAGGCCCATGCTGCGTGAGACCGACGCCATCTTGCGGCGCCTGGCCGCGGCGCTCACTGCCCTGGGCTACGCTATGCTTGTTCTTTCGGACCACGGTCAGCACGACATCCCCGACCCGACCCCGGGCGGTAAGCGCGGCGGCCACGGCAGCGATAGCGACCTGGATTGCGTCGTGCCCTGCACCTGGACTCGCGGAGAATGAAGGCACAGATCGAGGGAACAAGACATGACTGCACCCCGAATCGCCTTGGCTAGCCGAGTCGGCCGTTGGCTGACGGTCGGCGCGTTCCTGGCCGTGGCCGGCGTGGCGCCGGCCCAGGATAATGCCGCCAGGATCCAGGCCCTGCTGACCCAGCTTCAGGACCCGAATGTGAACACCCGCGAGTATGCGGTCCACGGCCTGGTCGAGCTGGCGCCGCGGATTGAGGCGGCCATTCCGGCCTTGACGGCAGCGCTGGCCGATGCGGGGATGGGCGCGCGCTGGAATGCGGCCAAGGCGCTGGGGCTCGTCGGTCCGGGCGCGGCGTCCGCGGTGCCGGCCCTGGCCGAAGCGCTGAATTCGAACGACTGGTGCGGCAACGTCCAGACGGTCTCCGCCTGGGCCCTGGGTCGCCTGGGGCCCGCCGCGGCGGCAGCGGTGCCGGCGTTGGTGAAGACCCTCACCGAGGACAAGCACGCCAATGCTCGCCGGGAGGCGGCCTGCACCCTCGGTATCATCGGCCCACCTGCCGCCTCCGCGACCCCCGCGCTCACGGCGGCCCTGGGTGATAAGAATGGCTTCGTCCGAGTGGCGGTCGCGGCGGCGCTGTGGCAGGTGGCCCAGGACCCGCGCGGCATCCCCCTGCTGATCGAGGCCTTGGAGGATCCGGCGATCGTGGGGACGCGGATTGCGGCCGACACCCTGGCCGAGCTTGGCGCGGCCTCTCAGCCGGCCCTGCCGGCGCTGCGGCGCGCGTTGCAGAATCCCGCCGCCTGCGCCCAGGTGGCGGCGGCCCGGGCGCTGTGGCGGCTGGCCCGCGACGCACAAGGCGTGCCACAGCTCATCGCGGCGCTCAAGGATGAGTCGCCCGAGGTCCGCCAGGACGCCGAGGCCGCTTTGCGCCTGATCCAACAGGAGTCCCAGCCCGCTCCCGCGTCCATTGCCGCCGCGCTGCAGGAAGCCTCCGCCACGGCCGCTGCCACGGTTGCCGCCAGCGCCAAGGGCCAGCCGCTGGTCTTCGAGACCGAGGACTGGACCGGTCCCGCCGCTGCCATCGTCAAGGACAAGGACACCCCCGACAAGTGGAAGCTCGCCAGCGCCGACGCGC
Source organism: uncultured Victivallales bacterium (assembly GCA_903834675.1). Next base: position 6,669 of record CAILKC010000284.1, read on the forward strand.
GCTGGACCCGCAACACGGTCCTGGTTTCGCCGATCATCCGGCAGGACCGGGCTACGCCGGAAGAGGGCGCGCCGGTCCTGCATACCCACATTACCGGCATCCCGAACGGCAGTTACGACGTCAACGTGGCGCACAGCCGACCCCTGGCGGTGTCCCACGACGCCGGCCAGACCTGGAGCAAGTTGGACGATGGCGATACGGCCGTCGGCAAAGCCGTGGTCAGCGACGGCACC
>CAILKC010000285.1 GCA_903834675.1 uncultured Victivallales bacterium
GCCGTCGTCCACGATACCGGCAACCTGAACTACGGCTTCATCATGCCGCGGCGCCTTTACCTCCCCGCGCGTTTCCTGCAGATCGTGGTCGAGGCCCTGGGCACTCTTGGGATTGCTGCCAAGGCCTGCACCCGCAGCTCGATCTGGGTCGGCGACCGCAAAGTGTCGGGGACCGCCTTCCTGCTGACCGGCCGCACCGCCCTGCTGCACGGCTGCATCCTGGTGCATAGCGATCTCGAAGGCGTGCGTCGACTGCTGGCGCCGCCGTCGGCCGACCGGCACAGCCGGGCGGTGGCGTCCATCCGCTCCCCCGTGACCCGGCTGTGCGAGGTCTCGCCCGCCGCGACCTTGGACGCGGTGCGCGAGGCGATTGCGGCAGGCGCCGGGCTGAGCCTGGCCGGCGCGGCCGGGCTGGAGCCGCAGCCCGCCGAACTCGCCCCGGCCGCCCTGGAGCCGTTGCTGGCCCGGCAGCAGTCCTGGGAGTGGATCTATGGCCGCACGGCGGACTTTGAGCACGTGTTGCACCTGGCGGCGGGCCCTGTCACGCTGCGGGTGAAGCGGGCGGAGATCGCCGAGGTCCAGGCCGAGGGCAGGCCCGCCCTGCAGGCCGCCCTGCAGGCCCGTTGGGTGGGCTGTCGCTACGACGGCGCCGGGCTTGCCGCGGCGCTGCTCGCGCCGACCGGCCTGGCGCTGGACGAGGCGGCAGAACTCGCGGCGTCCCTGCGCCGGGAAATCCCGCCTACCAGTTCACCGTCTGCCCATAGCCCCTGCCCGAGCAGCTTTCCAGGCGGGCCCAGCCGCCCTCCAGCGGCGTGATCGTCGTCCTGATGCGGATAGCCCTCGCGGCCGGATCGGCGGGGGCGCCCGCCAGAGTCAGCCTGGCGTCGGCGCCGCTGCTATGTCCCTGCACCTCGAACGTCTGGCCGACACGATTGGAGAGCGTCAGCACCGCCGTGCCCGTGACCGTCCGCCCAGCCTGGTGCAGATGGAATGCCAGCGTCCAGGCGCCTTTCATCGAGGGCTGCAGGTCCAGGGTCGCGGTCTCAGCCACAACGGCGCTGGCGCCGTTGATCTTCACGCTGCCGGTGACCGGGCCGACAAGCTGCGTCGCGGTCGGGTTCAGCGTCAGGTGGAACGATAGCGAGACGCGCACGGCCCCGGCGGCGCCCTGCAGGGTCAGGGTGGCCACCAAGGCGTCGTTGGCGCCCGAGACGCTGCCCCTGACCGGCATGGTCACCGGCGCCGCCGCTTTGGCCGTAGTGACTCGCAGGGTGGCGGTACCCGTGAGCCGACCCCTGGTGTCCTGCACCAGGGCCAGCGTCAGCAGATTGTCGTCAATAGTGGTGCTGTACGTCCCCGTCAGGTCCCACAGGCGCCGTCCCCCGTCGACCGAGTTCACCAGCGCCCGGAAATTGCCGTTGGGCGCGACCGGATTGGCCTCCCGGAACGAGGCGGTCAGCGTGACGGCGGCCCTGACGTTGGCCAGGGTGCGCGGATTGGTCTCCACCTCGTCGTCCCAGCCGACGAAGGTGTAGCCGAAGTCCGCCACCGCTTCCACCGGCGAGGAAGTGGCGTCGTACGCCACCGCCTGCGCAGCCAGGCCAGTAAGACTGCCGTGGGCCCCGGCCGCAAAGGTCAGCCTGTAGGTGGTGTCGATCACGAAGTCCCGGTTCCACGCCAAGGAATGCGCCGTCCCCGGGGGCGGCAGGGCGCGGCCGGCGTCGTTCCCGGCCGCGTCTCGGATCGTACCGCCATTCAGCCGCAGCGCCGCGGCGCCCAGGCAATCCAGATCCAGGCTCGCGTGTCCGACGGCCACCGTGTAGGGGAAGCTCAGCGTTTCGGTGCCGCTGCCACTCGTGTAGTTCACCGCGGCAGCGGTGGGACCTGTCTCCAGCGTCAGTTGCGGCGTGCCCGTCACGAGCACCGGTTCGCTGAACCTGACCGTGACCTCGAGGACCGCGCCGATGCCGTAAGTGCCGTTGGCGCTGGTCGAACTGATGTCCGTGACCGTGGGCGCGGCGCC
>CAILKC010000286.1 GCA_903834675.1 uncultured Victivallales bacterium
CCTCAAATGGGTCCTCGTTGACGCCGTCGTCGCCCTCAAGGCCAACGAGCGCCGGGGCCTCGTCGCCGAGTTCGGCGGCACCCTCAAGCACGATGCCCCCGCCGGTCGCCAGGACATCGTGCAGGTCACGGAGGAAGCGGCGCGCTTCCTCATCACCAGCGGCGGCGTCCAGTACACCATCAACAAGGATCATTTCAACCTCCTCGCCGACGTGCGCCAGGTCGGGCCCGCCGCGCCGCGCGCTGCGGCCGCCCAGGTCGCCGCCTTCGACCCCGCCGGCGTGACTCTGACCGACCAAGCCGGCAAGCGCTTCGCCATGTCTCTCGGCCGGCCCGACAGCGTCAAACTCGAAGTCAACGGCCCTCAGAAAGTCGTCCTGCGCGCCGAAGGCCCCTACACCGCCGCGGACGGCTCCACCTACCAGCGCTGGATCGCCCGCCTCAGCTTCCGCGCCGGCTCGCCCCGGGTCGACCTGGCCCTGACCCAGGTCAATGACTACACCCGGACCGAGTTCACCGATCTGACCTCGCTCGAGCTCGGGCTCAACCTACCGGGCCTGGCGAACGCCGTCCTCTACGGCGAAGGCCTCAAGCCCCTCACGGCCACCTCCCTCGTGCAGCTCGATGACCAGCGCCTGCAAGCAGACGCCGCCAGCGCCAGCGGCAAGGCGCCCGGCCTCATCACCTGGGACGGCGGCAGCGCCATCGTTCACGACTTCTGGCAGCGCTGGCCCAAGTCGCTGGCCCGCACCGAGCAGGGACTCAGCTTCGGTCTCCTGCCGCGGCAGCCGTCCGCCGACTATGGCAAGGATCTTCCGTACTACCTGATGTACAACTTCGTGGAGGGCAAGTACCGCGCCAAGTGGGGGATGGCCTTCACCACTCGCCTTACCGTCGACTTTGGCGGCAAGCTGAAGCCCGAGGAACTCTACGCCGAGGCGCAAGCGCCCGCCCTCGCCGTCATCCCCGCCTCCTGGTATGCTCAGACCGGCGCCCTCGGCCCCCTGGCCGCCCCGCTCGGCCAGCAGTTTGCCCTGTGGGACACCTACGTGGACAGTTGCTTCAAGGACAACGAGCGCACCCGCCAGACCCTGCGCGAGTATGGCTACTACAACTACGGCGACTGGTTCGGTGAGCGCGGGCGCAACTGGGGCAACAACGAGTATGACATCGCCCACGGTCTGTTCATGCAGTTTGCCCGCACCGGCAACCGCGACATGGCCCGCTGGGCCCGCATCAGCTCCCAACACCGCGCCGATACCGACACCGTCTGGGCCTATCCCGATCCTTACTACGTGGGCGGTAACCACCTGCACTCCATCGGCCATAGCGGCACCTGGACCCAGGACGTCGAGCGCGCCACCTGGAGCCACAAGCACGAAATGCACACCGCCGCCGGCAGCGGTCACGTCTGGGCCGACGGGCTCATGGACGACTGGTATCTGACCGGCGAACCGCGTGCCGTCGAATCCGCCCTCGCCCTCGGCGAGCATTGCGCCTACGCCTTCGCGCCCACGTTCAATGCCCTCGGCACCCATGAGCGCTCCGCCGGCTGGTCGCTACGGGCGGTCATGGCTATCTACGACGGCACCTACGACCCCGTCTACCTCGCCGCCGCCAAGCGCATCGCACAGGTGCCTTTGCGGGAGCAGAAGTTCGACCAGGGCGGCGCCTGGCCGCATGTCCTGCCCGGCGATCACGCCGGCGATACCCCGGGCGCCGTCGGCAATAACCTGTTCCTGATCGGCGTCCTGCTCGGCGGCTTGCAGGCCTACCACGAGGCCTCACGGGACCCCGCGGTGCTCAAGGCGCTGGAGTCTGGCGCCGCCTGGGTGGTTACCTCGTGGGATGAGAAACGCGGCGGCTGGCCGTACTCCGCTGCCGTGGACGGCCGCCGCCTCTACGACGCGAGCACCGGCCTCAACCAGCTCATCATCACCCCGCTCGCCTATGTCGGCCGCCTTACCCACAACGAGAAGCTGCTGCAGATCGCCGATCAGGCCCTCTCCGCCACGGTCATGCAGACTGCCGGCGGCAACGGCAAGGGCATGTCCCAGCAGGCCTTCTTCACCAGTGGCGTCCTTGCCGAATTGCAGCGCTGGTATGCCGCCACGCGCCCCGACCAGGGCGCCACCGTCCTCGATGGCAGCCCCGCCATGATGGCCCAACTGCTGGTGAAAACCGCCGCCAGCGACCGCTTCAGCGTCCGCGCGCCGGACCAAAAGCTCTTCGTCGTCCGCCTCGAACCGGGCCTCAGCACGCTCAAGCTCAGCCGGAAACCCCATGGCGCCATGAACAAACGCGCCGAGTTCGCCACCGTCAAGATCACCGACCTCGCGGGCAAGGTGGTGGCCCAGGACAGATGCAGCACCGACGACAAGCGCGAGTTCTCCTTCTCCCTCGATGGCAAGAATAGCGCTCAGTTCAACCTGGTCATCGACGATGATCAGCGCGGGGTCTGGAACGTGGCGGGGGAGAGTCTGCGGATCGTCGCCAAGGTGCTGCCAGACTTCCGCCTTGGTGGCGTGGGCCGCTCGCGGTATTACTTCATGGTCCCGACGGGGACCAAGGAGTTCACCTTCAGGTTGGTCGGCGTCCACACCGGCAGCTACGGGGCGGTGGTCCTGACCCCCGGCGCAGAACTCGCCGGCAGCGTCCAGGGCAGCAATCCCGGAGCGGCCCTGATTCAGGGCTCCGCCGGAGCCGACACCCCGCGCCCCGCCGATCACCCGGAACTGAGCCAGCTCACCATCAAGCCGCTTCCGGCGGATACGGGCAAGGTCTGGAGCGTCCTGCTCAGCGCCGCGGGGGACATTGGCCTGCAGATAGAAAACCTGCCGCCCTACCTCTCGCTCTCACCGGAGGGTTGGTTCCAACCGCAGGAGTAGGCCCTACGCCCGCAACCTCCCGCGGCAACCGACCGCCAGCGCGTCACTTGGCCGGAATGGGCAGCTCGTAGGCGTTCAACGGCTGGGTCACGATGAATTCCTTGAGCTCCACCGCCGCGGCGTGGCCGACCTGCGGCGGGACGCTGCCGCTCGGCGTCGCGCCCTCGCGGTGACGGAAATGCTGCGCCGCCAAGGCCACCACGGCGACCAGCAGAAACAAGGCGATCACGCCGCTGACGACCGCGCCGGTCAGACTCACGGCCCGCGTCGGTTTGCCGCTGCCAGGACCCGGTGGCACATAGCTGATCTTGGCGCCACTCTCACTGTCGGTCATCACCGCGTGGAAATGCCCAATCCCTTCGGCCGCACCGCGATGCGCCAGCATGTCCTCGTGCAGGCGGTCCAGGATGGGCTTGGGATCGACATTGTAGAGCACACTCAGCTTCTCGACGTGCGCGTTGCAGTAGTACTCCGAGGGCAACTGGCCGCAGGCGCTGCATTCCAGATGCTCGATGATGTCCCGCGGAATGCGCGTCCGGGCACTCGCTTCTTCGATCGAAAAACCGGAGTCGGCCCGCGCGCTCAACAGTAGGTCACCCACGCTGCCCAACGCGGCGGCCGCCGCCGCCGGCTCGCTGTCCCCCAGCCCCGCCGCCGCCGGCCGGGAGGTCACCTGAGGCCCACGCGCCGTGGCGGCGGAGTCAACGCCGACCGCAGCCGCCGCCGCGGGCGCCGGAACCGCGGCCGGCTTCTTCGCCTCTGCCGGCGAGCCGTCGGCAGAGGCCGCGGCCGCCAGGCCTGCGGGCGCCTCTGGCTCAGCCTGCGGCAGCGTCGCCGCCGCGGCCGCTGCGGGCGCCGCCGTCAAGGGCTGCGCCCCAGCCGCGGCGGCAGCCTGCCAGGACAGTGGCAACTTCTGCTGCCGGATGTCACGCTCGCGCTCGCCGTCTGGGGTATCGCCTCGGGAATTCGCCATGAGGGCTGCTCCGCTCCGTCAACCGCGCTCAGGAACTGCTCTCCGCATCATCATCGTCGTCGGCCTCGGCCGCGCTGTCGTCAGCCGCCGCCGCCGGGGCACGCCCGCCCCCGGCAACCAGGATCTCGCGCGGCGCGCTGCCGATCTGAGGACCGATCACCCCGCGCTGCTCCAGGATGTCGATGATACTGGCGGCGCGGTTGTAGCCGATGCGCATGGCGCGCTGCAGGTAGCTGGTGGTGGCGCGCCGGTCTCGCAGAATGATCTCCATGCCCTGCTGCACCAGCGTCTCGTCGGCCTCCTCAAGATCGGCATCGCCCTCCGCCGCTGGTCCCGCCTCCACGCCCTTGAGCACGGTCGCATCGAACTCCTGGTCGGCCTGCTTGGCCACGTGTACCACCACCCGCTCAATCTCGTCGTCCTCGACCATGCCGCCCTGGTTGCGCTGCAGGCCGGACGCCCCCGGCGGCCGAAACAGCATGTCGCCCTGCCCCAGCAGCGCTTCGGCCCCCTTGCAGTCCAAGATGGTCCTCGAGTCGACCTGGCTGGTGACCTTGAAGGCAATGCGGGTGGGGAAATTGGCCTTGATGATGCCGGTGATGACGTTGACGCTGGGCCGTTGGGTCGCCAGGACCGCGTGGATGCCGACCGCCCGCGACATCTGCGCCAGCCGCGCCAAGCCGGTCTCCACGTCCCCCTTCGCCGTCATCATGATGTCCGCCAGCTCGTCAATGACCACCACAATGTACGGCAACCGGGCCGGCACGGGGTCGCCATGGTCATCCAGAATCACCTCTTTGGACTTCGGCCGACCGTTGAATCCTTCCAGGTTGCGGGCGCCTACTTTGGCCAGCACCCGGTAGCGACGCTCCATCTCGCGTATCACCCAGCGCAAAGCCAACGGCACTTGCTCGACCTTGCTGATCACCGGCGTGATCAGGTGCGGCAGCGCGCCATAGGAACGGAACTCCACTACCTTCGGGTCCACCATAATCAGCCGCAGTTCGTCCGGCGAAAAACGGTAGAGCAGAGACAGGATCAGCAGGTTGATGCATACAGACTTGCCGCTGCCCGTGGCGCCGGCGATCAGGAGGTGTGGCGCTTTCTCCAAATCCAGAATCACTACCTCGCCGCTGATGCTGCGCCCCAGCAGCAACGGAATGCGCGCCTTCGTCGACTTCCAGGCCGGGGAGTCCATCAGGCTGTGTACGCTGACCCGTGACGCCTTGGCGTTCGGAACCTCGATGCCGACCGACTTCCGCCCGGGGATCGGCGTCAGGATGCGGATGCTGGTGGCCCGCAGGTCCATGCAAATGTTGTTGCTCAAGCGGCTGATCTTCTCGACCTTGACCCCCGGGGCCGGCACGATCTCGTAGAGCGTCACCCGCGGCCCGCAGGTCGCCTGCCCAACCTGGGCTTCGATGCCGAAGCTGTCCATCGTATCCTGAAGCACCTTCTTCTTGTGCTCCACTTCAACCGGATCGCCAAACGAACTCTCCCCCGCATCCGCCTTCAATAGTTCGATGCTCGGCAGCAGGTAGGCGCCCCGAGAGCGGGGAGCATGAGCCGGCCGGGCCGC
>CAILKC010000287.1 GCA_903834675.1 uncultured Victivallales bacterium
ACCGGCATCCCGAACGGCAGTTACGACGTCAACGTGGCGCACAGCCGACCCCTGGCGGTGTCCCACGACGCCGGCCAGACCTGGAGCAAGTTGGACGATGGCGATACGGCCGTCGGCAAAGCCGTGGTCAGCGACGGCACCTACGATCTCTGGGTCGATGACCGCTACGCCGCGCCGGCCTCCATTGGCGGGTCGTACTACGACACCGTGAGCTTCACGCCGGTGGGCCAGCGCCTCTCTGGGCCGGTCGCGGGCTGGGCGAAAGAGCGAGTCGCCGATCACCTCGACCGCGGTCTGACCGCGCTGCGGACTCCGCCCCCCGACTCGGCCGCGGCCCCCCGCGTCTACCTGAGCTGGCGCCTGCTGCCAGACGACCCGCCAGGCGTGGCCTTTGATGTCCTGCGCCAGGATGCCACGGGCGCGCCTCAGAAGCTCAACCCGGCGCCCATCACCCGCACCACGGACTTTGTCGACGCCAGCGCGCCCCCGGACGCCGAGTGCCGGTACACGGTTGTGCTTGCCGGCCAGGCCAAGGACCGCGTTCGCTCGCCCGCTGCCGTGGTGCCCGCCGGACTGCCGCCGAGGCCCTACACCAGCATCAAACTGCAGGGCGACTACGCGGTCCAGAAGCTGGGTCTCGGCGACCTCGATGGCGATGGCCGCCTGGATGTCGTCATCAAGCAGCCCGACGAGAACATCGACCCCTACTACACCTACTGGTACCGCAGTCCGGCGACGCACAAACTCGAGGCGTACCGCGCCGACGGCACCTTCCTGTGGCGCTACGACCTGGGCTGGGGCATCGAGCTGGGCGTCTGGTTCTCGCCCTTCATCGTCTACGACCTCGACGGCGACGGTCGTGCCGAAGTCATCTGCAAGGCCTCCGAGGGCGACCCGCGTAATGCTGAGGGCAAGGTGGTGGCAGGTCCCGAGTACGTCGTGGTCCTGGACGGCGCCACGGGCCAGGTACGCTGTCGGGCAGATTGGCCCAGCCGCGCTGGCTTCACCGGCGAATCGGCTCACAACCTGGCAGCGCGCAACCAGCTCGGCATCGCCTACCTCGATGGCAAGACGCCCTGCCTGCTGGTGGAACGCGGCACCTATAGCCTGCAGAAGATCGCGGCGTTCCAGCTCCGCGAAAACCGCCTGGAGATGCTGTGGACCTGGGACAATGGCCCGGATGGCAGACTCTACTACGCTCAGGGCGCCCATAGTCTCCATGCCGCCGACGTCGACAGCGACGGCCGCGATGAGGTGATCGTGGGTTCGTCCGTGCTCGATGACAACGGCGTGCCGCTTTGGTCCACCGGTTTCGGGCATCCGGATTGCTGCTTCGCAGGCGACCTTGACCCCCTGCGCCCCGGCCTGGAGATCTTCTACAACATCGAACCCGGCCGCAAAGAGAACGGCTTCTGCCTGGTCGAGGCGGCCACCGGCAAGGTGATTTGGGGGCTCAAGGAGCAGAGCTACCACATGGGCAATGGCATGACGGCGGACATCGACCCGGCGCACCCCGGCAGCGAGTGTTGGGCGGCCGAGGACCCGAAGAGCGGGGCTTTCAAGGGCGCCGCGCCGCGCTGGCTCTACTCGGCGCAGGGGGAGTTGCTGGCGCAGGGCGACCAGGTGCCGCCCTTTGGGCTGGCTGCGGCGTACTGGGATGGCGACCCGCAACGCGAGATCATCCGC
>CAILKC010000288.1 GCA_903834675.1 uncultured Victivallales bacterium
CACATTGCCGCTCATAAAGTACAGCCCCACCTCGTTCGCCTTCAGCTTGCCTACCGGGTGCGTGGCGTTGCCGCTGTTCTTGTCGTACCACGCCACCTCGTCGACGTTGTTCGAGCCGGCGTAGGTATAGCCCTTGGATGCCGCGCCGCCACGCGCCGCGTACTCCCACTCCGCCTCGGTCGGCAGGCGGTACTCGTATCCCGCCGGCAGCCGCCCCGCCGCCCGCTCCCGTTCCGTCAGCTTGGCGCAGAAGGCCGATGCGTCGTTCCAGGACACGGTCTCGACCGGGTTACGCGCCCCCTTGAAGCTGCTGGGGTTGGTCCCAACCACCGCCTCGTACTCCGCCTGGGTCACCTCGTACTTGCCCAGCCAGAAGCCGCGCGAGATCCTAACCGCATGCACCGGCTTCTCCTCACTCCCCCCGTTCTTCGAGCCCATCTGGAAGCTGCCCGGGGCGACGTACACAAACTCCAGCCCCAGCTCCGCCACGGTCCAGGCCTTCCCCGCGGTCGGGGCGGCGGACGGGGCGCGGGCCACCTTCGGCTTCGCCGCCAGGTAGGCGGCCTTCTCCTCCATGGTCAGCGACAGCACCTGCGCGATCTCCGCGAAGAAAGCCGAGTCCATCTCGTCGGCCGAGAACGCCGTGTTGTCCGCCGTCTGCCGGATGGCACCCGTCTCGACCTTGAATATCTGCGCCGCCACCGTGGCTTCGCGCCCGAGTTGCAGCACCGTGCCGGTGATCAGGTACTCGGCACCGATCTGCTTGCCGAGGGCCTGCGCCTTGGTCCGGTCCGCCAGGTCGGATGCCTGAAAGCGCAGTTCGCCCAGGGCCTTGGCCACCTGCGAGCGGGTCACCAGCCGATACGAGCCGCCCAGGGCCTGCTCCAGTTTCACCGCCACCGCCGAGCCGGTCAGATCCAGTTTCACCGACGGGTCCAGGGTGAAGTCCACCGCCGCCGCCCACGGCCGACGTCTGGCCTGGGCCGCGGCCACCGCGTCCTGCACCGCCGTGGCGCTCGCGATCTCCTCCTGGCTGCGCGCCAGTTCACGCGCCTTGGCGGACTGCTCGCGCGCCGGGTCGAAACCGTCCTCGCCTTCGCCCAGGAAGCGTCGCGCCGCGGCCAGGGCCGCCGCATACTCGCGCTCCCGCGTCACCTCCGCCGCGCTCGTCTCCTGTTGCCGCTGAGCGGCGGCGCGGCGGCTGGATTCCGCCGCGGCGATCTTCGCCTCGGCCTCGGCCTTCCACGTTTCCGCGGTGCCGATCTTCGCGGTGATCTCGGCGCTCTCGCCCAGGGCGGCGGCCTGCTGGTAGACGGCCAGGGCCTCGGCGTACTTCAGGTCCTTCAGCCGCGCATCGCCCTCGGCCACCAGTCCGGACTGCTTCGCCAGGCGCGCCTGCGCCGCGCTCGTCTGGCGCTCGCGGAGCTGCATGCGCAGGGCCTCGGCGGGGGCGGTGGGAACGGACGAATCGGACGGATCGGACGAATCGGACCGCACTGACCGGTAACGAGTCAGCGCCCCATCCAGCCCGGTCAGGGCGCCGGGAAGGTCGCCCTGAGCCGCGGCAAACTCCGCCGCCGAGACCGCCTCCTGGAGCGCGGACTCCGCACTCGCCCCACGCTGCCAGAGCCAGACCCCGAACAGGCCGGCGCACAGCAGCACGCCCGCCGCCGCCACCGCCAGGGTGAAGCGCAGGCTGTGCTTGACGGATTTCCTCGCTTTGTACAGCCTCAGCGGCACCTCGGCCGCGTTCGACCCGGTTGAGGTCCTCGATGAGGTCTGCGGGGGTCGGGTGCCGGTCCTCAGGACGCTTGGCCAGCAGCCGGTCGATCACTTGAGACAGGTTCAGGGGCAGGGCCGGGTTGAGCTTGACTGCCGGGATCGGGATATCCTCCAGGTGCTGGCGGATGAAGGCCGACTGAGTCGGCCCCGCAAAGGGCGGCTCGCCAGTCAGCAGGTGGTAGGCGGTGGCCCCCAGGCTGTAGAGATCCGAACGGCTGTCGACCTCTTTCGTACCCTCGCATTGCTCGGGGCTCATGTACGGTGGCGTCCCCAGGCTCTGCCCGGTGGCCGACATCATGGTCGACAGCGCCGCCGTGTCCTTGGCCAGGCCGAAGTCCAGCAACCGGGCGTTGCCCTTGCCATCAATGATGATGTTCTGCGGCTTCAGGTCACGATGCACCAAGCCGATGTCGGAGGCCGCCTGCAACACCCCCGCAATCTGCCGCAGCCAGCCGATCACCTGCGGCACGGGGAGGCCATGGGGAGGAGAGCTGGGGCGGGCTGCCCCAGACCCCGCCCGGGGCGTCGCGGACTCCCCGGACCCCTCATCTGTGCGGCCGGCGCCGGACATGTCGGGGCCGGTTGGCGGAGCCGCCACGGCCGACATATCGGCGCCGACCGCGTTGGGCCTGTCATGCGGAGCATCGGCCAGCGCCGGCATGCGTGTGGGGGTCCGGGGGAGCGAGCTTCCCCGGCGGGGTTCCGGGGCAGAGCCCCGCTTCCCCGAGCTCTTCACTGCGGCGGGGGCAAGGCCGGCAGCGACCATCAGTTCGGCGAGGGTCTTGCCCTCGACCAACTCCATAACCAGGTAGTGTTGGCCGCCCTCCTCGCCGTCGGCCAGCACCCGCACCACGTTGGGGTGGGCAAGCCTGGCGGCCAGCTTTGCCTCACGGTGGAAGCGCTTGACGAACTCCTCGATCTCCCCGAGGTGGAAATGCAGCAGCTTCACCGCCACCACAGAGCCATCCGCGACACGCGCCCGGTACACCGTACCCATGCCGCCCTGGCCGAGCTTCTCCAGGATCTCGTAACCGCCGATCGCTGACATGGGCTGTTCCCCTGGTGTTGCCGGCCGGGGACCGCGAAGCGCTACTCCCGAGAACGGCTCGCGGGCTCCCGGCCTCGCCACGCTCGTCCGTCACCACTATAATCGCAGCATCGCCACGTATCTCACGCCGACCGAGAGCGATTCTTGCAGCGCAGGCCCAAGCCGGAATGCCGCGCCGGGGCAGGGCTGGTTCAAGAAACTGGGATGGGCGTCGCAACAACCCGTGGTCTGTCTGCCGTATCGGGTTGCGCGAGAACACCCGCCGTCAGGCATGGCACAGGCGCCAAGCCAAAGCGGTGTCGCGGTCGCCGCCGACGACCTTGCCACGCGCACTCCACCTGGCCGACGCGCGATATGGACTGCGTGCGGCAGAGGGCCGCGGACGCGGCCCGTCGACGCCGCTTTCACTGCCGACGGTACGACGGCGGTCGTTATCTTAAACAGCCCTGATTGGCGGGATACCCCTGCGACGGTTAGTTTGATGCACGACGCGGAGAGCCGGACAAGAGGTCAGCACGGCGCGGAGTCCGGGTCCCATTCCGCCCTTTGTCCGCTTCGGCGGTCGAGGAGCGACTGACCATGGAGCCATCCCCGATGTGGACGAAACGCAGGCGGCTGCTGGAGATCTGCGGTTGGGCCGCCCTCGTGCTCTGGGTCGGCGCGACCCCGGGGCTTGGCCAGGCGCCTGCGGTCGCGGCGGCGCAGGCGGCCCTGCGGCAGGCCGGCGCCGACGTGGACAAGCAGGCCGCGGCCGTGCGTAGTCTCGCCGCACTGGGCGCCCCGGCAGAGGCCGCGCTGATCACCGATCTCGCCGCCGCCGACCGGCAGGTGCGCCTCAATGCCGCCCTGGCCTTGGGCCGGCTGCGGGCAGCCCCCGCCGTAGAACCCCTGCTGGCCCGCTGCCGTGAAGATGCTGATCCCGAAGTCCGCAGCGGCTGCGCGGAAGCCTTGGGCCGGATCGGAGACCCGCGCGCGGTGCCGCCACTGCTCGGACAGTTGACCGGAGCCGAAGCTCACGAGCTCGACCGCCGCGGTGCCGCGGTCGCCTTGGGTAACCTGCGCGCCAGCGCCGCGGTGGACGCCTTGCTCAAGCTGCTCGACTCGGCCAACTGGGAGGAGCGCTGGCGTGCCGCCGTCGCCCTGGGCCAGATCGGCGACCCGCGGGCCCGTACCGCGCTGGGACGGCTGGCGGGCGACGGCAATGCGGTGGTGGCAGGCTGTGCCGCCTGGGCCAGCAGCGCGCTGGTGAACGCGCCTGAGGTCAAGGCGCTGGAGCGCAACCTGCGGGGCGCCGACGACGCCGTGGTCTGGGGCAGCGCCTGGGCCCTGGGGATCATCGGGACCACGGGTGCGGTCGAGGCCTTGCTCGCGGCGGGCAAGAAGGGCCCCCCCGCCGCACAGAACGCCAGCCGCGTGGTGCTCGCCTGGCTCGGCATGCCAATGACCACTGCGGCCACCTCCGCGGCGACCGCCACTCCCACTCCGGTGGTGGACGGCGGCGGCTTCCAGGCCCTGGAGGAGCGCTGGACCGACCGCTATGGGAAGCTGGACCTCCGCGTCACCCGCCCCGTGATCCTCGGCAGCCAGGGCAGCAGACCTGAACTGAGCGCCCAGGCCCGCCCCTGCCTGTACCGGCTACCGAACCAGGATCTGCTGCTGGTCGTTGAGCCCGCGCCGGAATCCGCGGCGACTCCCTGGACCGGGTTGCGCTCCCGCGACCATGGGCAAACCTGGCTGCCGGAAACCCTACCAGTCCAGCGGCTTGCCGCGCTGGCCACGCTGCGAAACGGCTCCGTCCTCGCATACGACCAGTATCTCTTCCAGAAAGAGGCTCTGCAGTACGTCAGCGACCTCAGCGTGTCCGCCGACGGCGGGGGCTCGTTTGGGGCGCTCCAACTGGCTGAGTTCACACTGTCGGCCAAACCAGCGGCAGTCCGCCTGCCCAAGGAGGTCGTCGAGGCGTACACAACGAGCTCGGCGCGCGGGTCCGGACAGGCCTGCCCGAGTTTCAGCCCCCGCATCGTCGAGGGTGGCGACGGCAGCCTGGTGGCGTGCGGCCCCTGGCGCGCCGAAGAGGCCATCCGTCCAGGCGGCATCTGCTACCGCTCCACGGACAGCGGCAGGAGCTGGACCGCAGGCGCCGTGCTGGCCCGTGACGAGGTGACCGCGCTGGCGCTGGCCAGCGGCGGCGGAAAACGCCTGGTGACGCTGCTCGCCCGCGGCACCGAGCCGACCTTGCACGCCTCGTACTCCGCCGACGGCGGGGCAACCTGGTCGGAACCGCGAAGCCTGCGGGAGCGCGCCGCCGCCGTCGACCTCTGCCGCCTGTCCAGCGGCGTCCTGGTGTGCTGCTATGGCGGCCCCGGGCTATCCCTGATGTTCAGCGTCGACGGCACGGGCAAGGCCTGGACCGACAAGATACGGCTCGCCGACGCCGCCGACGGAGTATCGGGTTCGGCCTCTCTCTGCGAGGCCGGCCCAGACCGGCTGCTGCTGGTATACGGTCAGCAGGGCGTCTTCCCCGAGTTGGGCACCGCTGTCACAACCGCGCTGCGCAGTGTCATCATCACCGTCACGCGCCCCGGGGCTGGCCCCGGCGCCGCGCCGTAGCACTCAGAAGAAGGGCATCCACATGTCGTCTTATCGTCCGGCGCCGACGCTCTCACAGATCGGCATGTTAGGCCTGTCCATCCTGGTTGCTGGCGGCTGCCGAACCCTGGCAGTCCCCGCCACCACGTCGCCCACCCTGGCGCCCGGCCGTGAGGCGGAATGGAATCTGACCCGCGGCACCTGGACCCTGCACGACGGGGTCCTGGAGCAGACGAACCTTGAAGGTCGCGGCGTCGCGCTCTTGCTCGCACCCGCGCTGGCCGACTTCGTGCTGACGCTGGACCTCCGCATCCTGCCAACCGGCCCCGGCGTGCGCGCCGCTGCCATCGCCTTCCGGGCCACCGGCACCCTGACCTACTACTGGGCCCACCTCGATGCGAAGAACAGCCAGGTGATCCTGGTACACTCCACGCCCGACCAACCCTGGCACGAGATCGCCCGGCGACCCTGCCCCATCAGCGTCGACGCCTGGCACAACGCTCGCCTCGAATGCCGCGGCACAAGCATCCGCCTCTCTTTGGACGGCCAGGAGATCCTCAGCGCGGAAGACGCCACCCTCGGGGCCGGGAGGATCGGGGTCGGGACGAGTCAGGGGCAGGTGCAGTACCGCAATGTCCGCATCGAAGGCGAGGTGCAAACGGACGCGGCTCCCCTGCGTGAAGAGACCCCACCGCCGCCACTCTACACGGTCATCTCCCGCGGCGAGGCGGCCGGGACCTACCAGGCCTTCCCAGACGCCTGCCGGCTGCAGAATGGCGACATCCTCTGCGCCTTCTATGCCGGCTATGGGCACGTCTCGCTGCCCAACGAGAGCTGGCCCAAAGGGGGGCGCCTCTGCATGGTGCGCTCCAGCGACGAGGGACGCACCTGGACCACCCCCGAGGTCCTGTTCGACGACGGCGATGACAACCGTGACCCGCACCTGACGCAACTGCGGGACGGCTCGCTCCTCTGCAGTTTCTTCTCGTTATATATGGATGGCACCACACGCAAGGGAACCGGCGCGCAGATCGTCCGTTCCCGCGATGGCGGCAAGACCTGGTCCGCCGCCGCCCGCGCTGTCGCTCCTGGCCACTACTGCTCGGCGCCGGTGCGCGAACTGCCGGACGGTACCTGCATCCTCGGCACCTATGACGAGAGCAACGGCAAGGCCTGGGGGGGCGTGATCCGCTCGACCGACCAAGGCGAGACCTGGGGCGCAGCGATCGCCATCGGCAAGGACTCGGGCGTGTACCTGGACGCGGAAACCGACCTGATCCTGCGCCAGGATGGCAGCCTCTACGCTGCCCTGCGCAGCAGCAAGGTCCACATGTACTATGCCACTAGCAGCGATCTCGGGCTGACCTGGTCGCCGGTGCAAGACATCGGCTTCGACGGCCACGCGCCGCACTTCACCCGGCTGAGCACCGGCGAGGTCCTGCTGACGCACCGCTTGCCGCAGACCGCACTGCACGTCAGCCGCGACGACTGCAAGACTTGGCAGGGCCCCTACATCCTCGACCAGGTGATCGGCGCCTACCCCGCTACCGTGGAACTCAAGGACGGGACAATCCTGGCGATCTACTACACCGAAGGCAACGGCAGCCACGTGCGCGCCCTCCGCTTCAGGCTCAGACAGGATGGCATCGACCTCCTGCCACTGGAGTAGAACCCATGCCGCCGATCCCAGGTCATGCCGGTGGAAATGCGGCGGGCCGCCGCCGCGCCCGAGGCCGGACGCCTCTCCACGCCTGGCTTCGCCGTGCGGTATCATATTACGCCTTAGCAAGATCGAGTGCCAAGGAGAACGACCGGTATGGACATCAGACAATACTCGCGGTGGCCGCTGGGGATGTGCGCTATCGCGCTTCTGCTGTTTCTGCCAGGCGTTGCCCTGGCCCTGGAACTGACGACTGGCGGCCAGTCGGCCTGCGTTCTGATCGTGCCTGACGAGGCCCTGCCGGTGGTCAGTTTCGCCGCGCAGGAGCTGCGTGAACACGTCGCCCTGGCCAGCGGCGCCAAGCTAGAGGTGGTGAAAGAGAGCGAGGACCGGCCCGACGGCAAGGCGCGCGTCTACCTGGGCGCCTGCCGGGCCACGCAGGCGGCGCTTACCCTCGCCTGGGAGGAGCTGCCCCACAGCACCGCCGTGCTGCGAACCGAGGGCAACCGGCTCTTCCTCTGCGGCCGCGACGGCGAGGGCGCCCCCTTGTTGGATAGCACCTCGGCCGGCAGTCTGTTCGCCGTCTACGAATTGCTGGAACGCCACCTCGGCGTCTGCTGGCTCTGGCCGGGGGAGCTGGGCACTGCCGTCCCGCGGCAATCCAGCCTCAGCCTGCCAGCCCTCGATCTCCAGGTCCGCCCACGCTTCCTGCACACTCGCATCCGCTTTGGCGGCCTCTCGCTCACACCGGCCGGTTTCAGCAGCCTGGCAGCGCGGGCCGAGTTTGCCGACCAGCAACTGCGTTGGCTGCGGCGGCACCGCTTCAACCGCGGCATCAGCCTGGAGTATGGCCATGGCTTCGAGGATTACTGGAACCGTTTCAACGCAAGCCACCCGGAGTACTTCAACCTTCTGCCCGATGGCAAGCGGCGCTCGGACCCCCTGTACCACGGCGGCGAGGGCCGGCTGATCTCGATGTGCGTGTCCGAGCCGGGCCTGGCCCGCGAGCGGGTGCAGGAGTGGCAGCAAAAGCGCACGCCGGAGAGGCCTTGGATCAACTGCGCCGAGAACGATACCAGTGGCAAGTGTACCTGCGCCAACTGCCTGGCCTGGGACACGCCCGGCACGGCCGAGGGCCCGCCGGAGTTGGCGCCAGCTGAAGCGCTCCGGCTGGCGGCGGAAGACTTCGCCGCCGGCAAGGCGGAGTGGTTCGGCCGCCTGGGCTCGGTCTCGGACCGCTACGCGCGCTTCTGGCTGGCCACCCAGGCGGAAGCTCGCCGCCTTGACCCCGAGGCCACCGTCCTGGCCTATGCCTACGCCAACTACAAAGACGCACCCCGGCAGACGAAACTCAACGACCATATCGTCATCGCGATTGTCCCGGGCCTGATGTACCCCTGGACGAACGAGAAGCGGCAAGCGTTCCGGACGCAGTGGGAGGGCTGGGCCAAGGCTGGCGCACGACTGTACCTGCGGCCGAACTACACCCTCGACGGACACGCCTTCCCGATCTTCTACGCCCACAAACTCGCCGAGGACTTCAGCTTTGCCGCCGAACGGGGCCTCATCGCCACCGACTTCGACTCGCTCACCTGCCAGTACGGCATCCAGGGACCGAACCTCTATGCCTTGGTCCGCCTGCATGAGCACCCCGACTGGTCGTTCGCGCGGATCATGGCCGAGTACAGCGCCGCGTTCGGCCCGGCAGCCAAGGCGGTCGAAGCGTATTTCGCCCATTGGCGTGAGATCTCGGACAGAGTCACCGACGCAAGCCTCCAGGAAGCGGTCCGGCTCAGCGGCGCGGAGGGCGGAAGTTGGGGGCGCTTCTACCTGGTCGCCAACGCGATCTTCACGCCGCCGGTGATGGCGCAGGGCCAGGCTCTGTTGGAGCAGGCCCGCCTCGCGGCGGCCGGTGAGCCCAGCGCTGAACGGCGCGTAGCCTTCCTGGCAAAGGGCCTGCACCACGCCGATCTCTGCCTCGCGGTGGAGCGGGCCCGGCGCGAGTACGTCGCCTCCGGCAACCTGCCAGACTACCAGGCCGCGCTGGCGGCCCTGGACGACTTCCGGCGCGCCGTCGAGGGCGAGAACGTCATCGGTCCCGGCATCCTGCGCTACCTCGAGGCCGCCAACTGGGACCGCTCGCTGCTGACCATCCTCAAACAACCCGGAGAGCGCCTGCCTGGCCCGTGGAGATTCCAGTTCGATCCCGAGAAGAAGGGCTTGACCCTGGGCTGGAACCGGGCCGAATGCGCTGACAGCGACTGGCCCCAGATCGGCATCAGCAGCGCCTGGGAACAACAGCCCCCAGGCAAGCAGTGGGAACAGGAGCACGGCCAGGGCTACGATGGCCTGGCCTGGTACCGCACCAGCTTCAGCCTCAGGGCAGCCCGCCCCGGCGAACGTGTCTCACTGCTGTTCGGGGCCGTGGACGAGGCCTGCGTCCTCTGGATCAATGGCCAGCAGGCCCTCGAACGCACGTACGATGCGGCCAAGGACCCAAACAGTTGGCAGGAGGCCTTCGAGGTCGACGTCACCCCCTGGGTGCGCTACGACCAGCCCAACACCCTGGCGCTGCGGGTCGAGGACAACGCCGGTGCGGGCGGCATCTGGCGGCCCGTGTGGCTGCTCCAGGCCGAGCCGGTGGCGCACGGCGCCGCCAACCTGGTGCCCGATGGCGGCTTCGAGGCGGGGGCGAGCGCCTGGAAGACGCATGCCGCCGCGGGCGAATTCCGCTTTGAGATTGACCGCACGCGGGTCCACGGCGGCGAGGCCTCCGGCCGAATCGACTGCCTGAAGCCAGCCGAGCGCGAGCCCGGACCGGGCGTCGGCACCGCCTGGGGACGCTGGTATCAGACCGGCCTGCCGGTCCAGCCAGGCAAGACCTATCGGCTACGGGCCTGGGTCCTGACCGCGAAGGAGTTTGCGGGTACCGCCGACGTCTGGCTGCGCTCGGCGACCGGCGGCGCTGGCCCCGGCAACCACAGCGTGCGCCTGTTGCCCACGCATGGCCTCTGGCGGCAGGTCGAGTTCAACGGCATCGTCCCCGGCGAGAACACGGCCGCGATCTACCTCAACCTGATGGGCGGCACAGGCAGCCTCTGGTTCGACGACGTGGAGCTGGTGGAAAGCCCTCCCGACGGCCAGTAGTCTGGTGGAGATGCGGTGGGCTCCACCGCCCGCTGGAGATGCGGTGGGCTCCACCGCCCGCTGGAGATGCGGTGGGCTCCACCGCTCGCTGGAGATGCGGTGGGCCGCCACCGTGGTTTGGTGGAGATGCGGTGGGCTCCACCGCCCGCTGGAGATGCGGTGGGCTCCACCGCTCGCTGGAGATGCG
>CAILKC010000289.1 GCA_903834675.1 uncultured Victivallales bacterium
CCACTGCCCACGAGGCCGTGGGCGGTCCAGAGTCGGTGGAGATGCGGTGGGGGCCACCGCTGCGCCTGAGGCCAGGCGCCTCTCCAGAAGATTGGAGCGGCCGCGGCTCGCGGCCACTGCCCACGAGGCCGTGGGCGGTCCAGAGTCGGTGGAGATGCGGTGGGGGCCACCGCTGCGCCTGAGGCCAGGCGCCTCTCCAGAAGATTGGAGCGCCCGCGGCGCGCGGACACAACCTATGCTAATCTCGCCTGACATTCTCTACGTGGACAACCATCTGCTGGCGCTAAACAAGCCGGCGGGGCTGGTGACGCAGCCGTCCGGGGCGCACGAGGACAGCCTGGAGTCGCGCGCCAAGGCCTGGGTCAAGCAGACCTACGCCAAGCCGGGCGACGTCTTCCTGGAGGCGGCACACCGCCTCGACCGACCGGTCAGCGGCGTGGTGCTGTTTGCGCGCACCAGCAAAGCCCTGAGTCGGCTGAACGAGTCCGTCCGCCAGCGCGATCTCCGCAAGCTCTACTGGGCGGTGATCGAGGGCTGCCCCGCCCCGGCCCAAGGGCGTCTGGAACACTGGCTGGTCCACGATTCCCATCATGCTCGGGTCGTGCCCGTCGGCACGCCCGAGGCACGCCTGGCCACCCTGGACTACACCGTGCTGAAGACCCAGGGCGGACGGACTCTGATCGAAGTGCTGCTGCACACGGGCCGATATCACCAGATCCGGGTGCAGTTGGCGCACAGCGGCTGGCCCGTCGTCGGTGATGGCCGCTATGGCGCCCGCACGGCGTTACCCGGCGAGGCCATCGCCTTGCATCACCGCGAGCTTACCGTGGACCATCCCGTGAAGCACGAACCGCTCACCTGCACTGCTCCTTGCCCTGACGCCGAGCCTTGGCGCTGCTTCGCGGCCAGGCCGTGACACTCGCACTCGTCAGCCCCGCTTGACGTTTCCGCATTCTTCGCTAACTTCAGGCGCTGGACGCCGACGGGACCGCAACAGTTGAGCCGTACACAGTGACGAACGGAGGGGAGTGAACATGACCCACTTCAACGTCTACGTCGATGGCAGCATCGTGGGGCTGTACCTGGTGGCGACCATGGTGGCGGGGCTCGCCGTCCGCAAGTACGTGGGCAAGGTGGAGCACTTCCTGGTTGCCGGGCGCGAGATGAACGTCTACCTCGGCATCGCCTCGCTGGCGGCCACCGAGTTCGGCGTGGTTACCTGCATGTACACGGCCCAGAACGGCTACGACAAGGGCTTTGCCGGCGCCGTGCCCGGCCTCGAGATGGCCCTGGCCATGTTTGTCGTCGGCTGGACCGGCTTCTGCGTCAAGCCCTTACGCGACGCCGGGGTGATGACCATCCCGGAGCTGTTCCAGAAATGCTACGGCCAGAACATCCGTTGGTTGGCCGGCGTGGTGATCGTCCTGGGCGGACTGCTCAATATGGGCGTGTTCCTGCGCACCGGCGGCGAGTTTCTGGTGCTGGTCTGCGGTTACGACCTTAATGCCACGAGCGCCGCGCCGGGGACGCTCATGGGCTGGGTGAGCACGCACTACCTCGAGATCGCCATGACCGTGATGCTGGTGATGGTCGCGGCTTACACCATCATGGGGGGCATGCTCTCGGTGCTGGTCACCGACTTCCTCCAGTTTATCGTCATGAGCGCTGGACTGCTCGCCGTCACCATCCTGATCCTGGTGAACGTCGGCTGGGACAAGCTGGTCTCGGCCGTCAGCACACATTACGGCGCTGGCGGGTTCAACCCGCTGTTCCACGACAAGATGGGCTGGGGCTACGTCATCTTCAACCTCTTCCTGAATACGGCGGCGGTGCTGACCTGGCAGACCACGATCGCGCGGCTTCTGGCCGCCAAGGACACGCAGACCGGGCAGCGCATCTACACCCGCACCAGCTTCTTCTTCGTCTGCCGCTTTCTCATTCCCGGCATCTGGGGCATCGCGGCTCTGGCCACCCTCTCGCCGGCCATGGTCGGCGACAATACGCTCTACGCCATGCCGAAGTTCCTGAGCACCTTTGTGCCGATGGGGCTGATGGGAGTGCTGATCGCCGCGATGCTGGCCGCCGATATGTCCACCGACTCGTCCTACATGCTGTGCTGGGGCGGCGTGATCTACCAGGACATCATGGGGCCCTTCCGCAAGACCCAGTGGAGCGAGAAGCGCGGCCTGCTCTGGAACCGGATGATCGTGGCCCTGATCGGTATCTTCCTGCTCTTCTACGGGCTCTGGTATCCCCTCAAGGGCGATCTCTGGACCTATCTGGGTATCACCGGCACGATCTACCTGGCCAGCATGTCAACCCTGCTCATCGCCTGCTGCTACTGGAAGCGCGCCAACAACTGGGGCGCCGCCGGCGCCATCCTCATCGGGGCCGCCATCCCGGTCACCTATCTGGTCCTGCAACAGCTCACCCCGGTACAGGCGATCAATGCCGCCGGCGTGCCCCAGGTGAATTCCCTGGGAGCACCCGAGATGACCTCCAGGATTGACCAACTCATCGGGCCGTACTGGTCCGGCATCTCCGCCTACGTCCTGGCCGGCGTGGCCATGGTCGTCGGCTCGCTGCTGAAGCCCCAAACCAAGGAACAGGTCGCGGCCTGAACCAGGCCTGCACAGGAGGGATAAGCCCATGTCTGGCATTGCCGAACACTGGTTCTGGTGGCTGGTCACCATGGCCTGTGTGGTCTGGTACTCGACCATCACTATCTACGTCGCCGTCAAGGGCACCGCCGACATCAAAGGCATGCTGAAGCGCCTTGCCGACCAGCAGCAGCCCTAGCCGCGAGAAAGCGCTCTGGCCGCGAGCCGCGGCCGCTCCATCCCCCGGGAACGCCAACCGTCGGGTCCTAACCGTCGACGCGGAAGCGGTCCGGCGACGGCCGCAGGCGCTCAACCCGGGGGCGACTCTGCCTTCCGCTTGACCCCTACCGCGCCGGAAGTCGGAAGACGAGGCAGCCCACGTCGCGGGGTTCGAGGTCTACCAGCACCACCCGCCGCCCGGCCTGCTCGCGGGGCTCCAGAGCGCGGCCGTTCCAGGCATCCAGCACCTGGCCGGCGGCAGGCATCGCGGCGGGCACCGGCATCGCGGCGACCGTGCGGCGGTGTCGCGCGTTGTAGAGGGTCATCACGATCTTGTCCGGCGTGGGGAAGAGGTTGGCCAGTACCCCCGGCGTCAGCGTCGGCTGCAAGGGCGTGGGCGTATCCGTGGCGAAGGCGTCGCGGTGCTCGCGCAGAATGGCATGAGCCCTGCGAATCGTCTCGAGAGTGGGCGGCGCGAACCAGTCTCTGGCGGTGCCCTCAAGCCAGATGCCTTCGCCGTTGAAGAAGGTCCACTTCACCCCTTCAGCCCAGCTTCCCATGGGATGATCGCAGACGAGAATCTCGAACGTCTTGAAGGACGGGATGGCGAAGCGCAGCGGCAGCAGTGGTGCCAGGGGCCGTGAGCCGCGGCAATGGTTCATGTGGTAGCTGAAGCTGCCATCCATGTATTGAGAGTTCACATCGCAGGGCACTTCCTCGTCATAGAGCACGACCCCGGGCTTGGTGGCGGCCAGGCGTTCGCGGACCAGACGGGAGAGGCCGCGCTCGCCGAGCATGGTGCTGCCGGGGACCGGGTGTCCGTGCTCGGCGCTCCAGCAGTCCTTCTCGGGGTTGGCGAAGCCGAACTGGTCGAGGTACATGCCGTCGACCTCGAGTTCGCGCACCCGGGTGGCGTAGGTGTCCGCCTGCACCTCGCGCCAGGCTGGCACAGCGCTGCAGATCATCATCTCCGAGCTCTGCGGCCAGTAGAGGGGTTTGCCATCCCGGAGCCGGATTTGCCACTCCTTGCCGTGGGCCTGGCCCAGGCGGCCCTTTTCTTCGAGCAGGTAGCCCTCGATGTAGAGCCCAACCCGCGTGCCCTGGCCCTGCACCTCGGCGATGGCCCGGCGGAGGGCCTCGGCGCCGCCCTTCAGGTACGAGTCCAGGGGCGAGAGATCGCCGCTGCGGCCATAGACGCGGCCTACCCCAGGCAGGCTGCCCCAGTCGAACAGGTGGATGTACTCGATGCCGCCGAACTGCTCATCGCCCTCGGCGATGGCTGCTGACAACGAGTAGGCGCCGGTGCGGGCGTCGTAGAGCGCATCATGGCCATGCAGAAACCGCTGGCGGAAGTTATAGACATCGCGAAACCACGCCTGTCGCGGCGTCAGCGGCCGGTACCACTCCCGCACCCAGTCACGGTAGGTGGTGAAGGCGGTACGCCAGTCGCCAGCCGTGATGCCGAGGCGGGTCGGGGGCCCTGCCAGCGTCCCCTGCGGGGCCACCTCGCGGGCCCCCGTCTCGACCCACAGCGTGATGCCGGTCGGGGCCTTCTGCATGCCGTAGTCGCGCTGCATGCCGTCCACCTCCAGGGTGCGCAGGTAGACGCCATGATCGGTGACCGGGTTGAAGGCGCTCATGACCTGCAACGGGAAACGGCCGCCGTAGCGCGCCTGCTGCCAGAAGGGCTCGTTGCCCAGGCGGTTGCCGACGCAGGGAAACCAGTACCACTGGTTTTCGGGGATACGGTCGCCCAGCAGCAGCGGCCCCAGCCGCGGTCCCGACAGTCCAATCTGCTGGGGCTGCGCGCCGCCATTGACCACGGCCGCCTCCAAAACGAACTCGTCGCCGGTCTGCCGGTGCGTGAGCCGCAGTTCGAGGGCCGGGTCGGCGCAACGGTAGACGGAAGTCCCCACATCGCCTGCGACGCGCTGGAAGCGCTCCGCGGGCAGGCTCTTGCCGCCCACGCTGACGCTCCAGAACCCCAACCAGCCCTCGGCCTCCGCCAGGCCCAGCAGCGCGCGCACCGCGGCCTCGGTGGCAACCACGCGCCGGTCGCTGAGGCGAGACAGGTCAGGCAGCGCCAGGTCAGGATCCGTCGTGCGAGCCGTTCCCGGATTGACCGTTGCCGCCACGACCACGAAGGCAGCGCCGGGCGAGTTGTCGGTGAGCACGAGTTCCGCCACCGGCCGTTGCGGATCGGCGAAGATACAGAGCGCCTGCGCCCCCTGATCGACCCGAAAGGCCCGCTCGGCCGAGAGGTTGCAGGGAAAGCTCCGTTCGCTGTCGCCGTCGGCGTAGCGCAGTTCAACCGAAAAGCGGTCGATCTCCGCCACCGAAACCAACTGCCGCTCGGTGCTGTAGACATCCTCCTCGGCGCCGCGGAACAGCCCGAGCAACAGCAGATAGACCTCGGAGACCTTCTGGTTGATGGGAAGGCGAATCGTGCCGCGCTCGCGGATGCCGCTGGCCGGCACGGAGTCGGCGGCGGCAGGCAGGGTAAAGGGCACTCCGCCAACCCGGACCGTGGCGCCGTCCGGCCAGCCCGTCAGATCCTCGGCTCGGATGACCTCCAACAGCGGCAGCCGACCGCTTGCGGTGACCGGCAGCGCGGCCAAGGGCGGGTCGAACACTCCCGTCTCCGCCAGCAGGTACTCCAGCGCCGGCAGCGACTCCGTCTGGGTCGTCAGGCCAAGACGAGACACTTCCAGCCGGGCCTCTGCGCGCACCGCCTGAATCTGCACGGCGAAACCGCTGACCCCGGGCAGTTTCCGGGCCCGCTCAGGCAGGGCGACGGTCAGCGTATGCCAGAGCCCATCGTGGCGCAACTGCGACGGCATGATCACCGGGGCGTACTGACTGCCCACTGCCGCGGCCGTGCCCATGATGCTGACGGCGTAGTCGCTCTGCGGCGCGGAGCCGGTGCTGCGGTAGCGCAGCGTGACCCCGGTGTACCCGGCCAGGGGCAAGCCCGGTTCGAACAACCAGCTCCACTTCATCCCCCTGCCCGGCGTCGCGACGCGGAGCAGCACCCCGGAAGCGGAGCTCTCGGCGGCGCTGTCCGCGGCCGGGTTCGCCAGCCAGCTCGGTCGCGCTTCCCAGGTCGAGGTCGCCAGATCCGCCCACCAGGCTGGCATCGTGGCGGCGCTCGCAGCCCCGGGCTTCTCGCCGACCCGCTTCGCCTCGGGCGGGGGACGCTCGGCCAGACGCAGCAGGCTGACCCACAGCCGCGCTGACCCCTGGGCCGCCCGTATCTGCACCGCTACCGTGCTGAACCGGCCCCCCAGCGCCACCTCGCGTAAATCCACCACCAGCAGATGCCACTGCCCGTCTGCCACCGCGTCCGCTAACCTGAACGGCCGCGTCTCGCGATCGCTCCTATCATTGATGTACACGAGGTAGTTATCCGACCCCGTCAGCAGCCCCTCGGCACGGTAACGCAGGACCAGAAAGGGGCTGAAGTCAAAGGTGGCCGGCGGAAAGGCGTGGGACCACTTCATCCCGCCACCGCCAGCGGGCACGCTGAACTCCAGCGCCTCGCCATCTCGCCGACAGGCCGCGCCGGGCGCCGGGTCCGTCTGCCAGGAGGGCTGCGCCTGCCACGCCTCGGCCCGTTCGAGATCCGCCGCCCAGCTCCAGTCCAGCAACGACTCCTCACGCGCCGCCAACCCGCCGGCCGTAACCGCCAGCCAGAGCCCGAGCTTCAGCGCCTTACTCAGGCGCGATCTCCGCCGGTCGCACTTCATCGCCGTGTCCTCTCGCGGGGTTATCAGCTTCAACTCGCGCACCCATCCGCCGCCTACCATAGCCCAGTCAGCCCCAAATTCCGCCGGCTCCAGGGCGGGGGGGCAGGGCTGTTTCAAGAAACCGGGCTGGGCGTCGCAACACCCCGTGGTCTGTCTGCCGTTTCTGGTTGCGCGAGAACACACGCCGTCAGTCATGACACAGGCGCCAAGCCAAAGCGGTGTCGCGGTCGCCGTCGGCGACCTTGCCACGCGCAGTCCACATGGCCGACGCGCGATA
>CAILKC010000290.1 GCA_903834675.1 uncultured Victivallales bacterium
GACGGTCAACACGCAGATTCCCAAGGCCTTGAGCCTCGACAAGCAACTGGTCGCCTCGTCCTTCGCCGACACCCTGGGCAATAACCTCACCCTCGGCGAGGTGGCAACCTACCAGTTGATCGTGACCGTCCAGCAGGGCGTAACCAGCGGCCTCACCCTCACCGACACCCTGCCGACTGGGCTCCTGTACGTCCCCGGTACCGCCGTCTTCCGCTCGCCGACGGACAGCGTCACCGCCAACGTCGGCGGCACCGCCCGCATCAACGGGCAGGCCATTGCGGACGGCGACTTTACGAACGTCACCTCCGAGCCGAACGGCGGGGGTAACCTCGTCTTCGCTCTTACCACCATAGCCGCTCCCGGCACCGGCGGCCTCGGCACCCGGAGCTTCGCAATTGAGTACCAGGCCCGCGTCCTCAACCTCGACACGGTTCAGGCTCCTGGCAGCCTCATCAACTCCGCCACGGCAGACGCCACCGCGGCGTTGGGGTTGACCAGTACCGACACCGTTACCGCGCCGATTGTCGAGCCGACCCTGGCCATCGCCAAGCTGGTCGCGCCGGAAGTTGCCGGTCCGGCGCCGGGCACCTACGCCGCGAGTATCAGCACCGGTTTGCAGGCGGGTAGCACTGTCTACTACAAGATCACCCTGACGAATGGGAGCGCCGCCACCGACTCGACCGCCTGCGATCTGGCCTTGAGCGACACCCTCACCACGACCCTGGGGGCCGGGACATCCAGCGTCTTCAGCGTAGCCTCGACCGGCACCATCACCAAGGGCTCCCCGGCGGTCGCCCATACTCTGGTTACCGGGGACTTTGCGATTGCCAGTGATGTGCTCGGGTTTGCCTCCGGCTCGACCGACATCCACCTCGGGAAAGGTTCCACCCTCACGGTCGTGGTCAAGGGCACGCTCGCGTATTCGCTGTTCGCCAACGCCACCTACAACAACCAGG
Source organism: uncultured Victivallales bacterium (assembly GCA_903834675.1). The sequence continues at coordinate 957 of CAILKC010000290.1, forward strand.
CCACCGTCACCTGGACCAGTATGCCAGGCACGCCGACCGCTGAGCGCACCGGCGCGGGCGACATCAACAACTACACCCGCACCTCGGCCAACGCCTCCGTCACCCTGACCACGCCGGGGCTGGCCAAGATCCAGACCACGGAACTGACCGAGGCCGGCAACGTCGCCTCCGTCCAGGCTGCCATCGGCGAACTGGTCACCTACACCCTCACCGTGACCGTGCCGCAGGGCATCACCCAAAGCGTGACCGTGGTGGATACCATGAGTACCGGCCTGGCCTTCCAGGAAGTCACCAGCATCACCCGGTCCACCCCTGCTGATATGAGTTCGGCCAACGGCCTCGAATCCCTTACCTTCCCGGTTACGGCCACGGAGTCCGGCAAGATCACCTTCGGCGACGACAGCGGCGGTACCGCCAACAAGTTGACCCTGAACTTTGGCAACATCACCAACAACAATGCCTCCCTCGCCGCCAGCGATACCATCACCGTGGTCTGCAAGGCCGTGGTCCTGGATGTCGCCGCCAACGCCAATACGACTCCCACCGCCCTATACAACAACGCCCAGCTTACCTACACGACGGGGGACGCGGTAAATGCGACCCAGCAGACCGTGACCGTGGTCGAACCCACCCTGACCCTCGCCAAACTGGTCAGTGCGGACAATGTCACCTACGGCACCTCGCTGACCGGCCAGGATTACGGCAACCCCGTCTACTACAAGCTCACCATCACCAACGGCAGTACCGCTGCCGACACTCGCGCCTTCGACCTCTCCCTGGCCGACACGCTGCCCGCGGTCTTCACCCCCGACCTCACCACCCCCATCTCAGTCACCTCGACCGGGTCGGTCTATGTCAACACCGTGGCCGGCACGCCGGTCGCCGGTGACTTCACCATCAGCAGCAACGTGCTCAGCGTAAGGTCCTTGACCCCGCCGGCCATTGACCTGGCCCGAGGGGCGACCCTGACCCTCGTGCTCAAGGGCAGCCTGGCTATCGGGACCACCCCCAACACCACCTATAACAACTCCGCCAGCATCCAGTGGACCAGCCTGCCCTTGGCATTGGGGACGGGAAACCGTTCCACCCTCAATACAGCGTCGCACGAACGCACCGGCGTCGGACCGTCCCCGGACACCTACAGCGCCACCTCCGGCACCGTCACCGTCACCACGACGGTGCCGTCCTATGCCAATGCGTTTTTCAGCACGGAAATCGACAACGTGACCAACGGCAACAGCAGCACC
>CAILKC010000291.1 GCA_903834675.1 uncultured Victivallales bacterium
AACGACACGCTGGTCGTCAACGGCCATAAGATCACCTGCGTCATGGCCACCAAGAGCCCCGAGCAGCTCCCGTGGAAGGCGCTGGGGGTCGAGTATGTGATTGAGTCGACCGGCCTGTTTACCGACAGCGAGAAAGCCAAGGGGCACCTGGCCGCTGGCGCCAAGAAGGTGATCCTTTCGGCTCCCGGCAAGGGCGAGGTCAAGACCATCGTCATGGGCGTCAACGAGGCCGAGTACGACAGTGCCAAGCACATCATCGTCTCCAACGCCTCCTGCACCACCAACTGCCTGGCTCCCGTGGTTCACGTCCTGCTCAAGGAAGGCTTCGGCATCGAGACCGGCCTAATGACCACCATCCACGCCTACACCGCCACCCAGAAGACGGTTGATGGGCCGTCCAAGAAGGACTGGCGCGGCGGCCGCGCCGCGGCGTGTAACATCATTCCTTCGACCACCGGCGCCGCCAAGGCCGTCGGCGAAGTCCTCCCCGCCACCAAAGGCAAGCTGACCGGCATGGCCTTCCGCGTGCCGACGCCGGATGTGTCCGTTGTGGACCTGACCTTCCGCACGGTTAAGGACACGTCCATCGAGGAGATCGACGCGGCCCTGAAGCGGGCGGCGCAGAGCTACCTCAAGGGCATCCTCGGGGTTGCCACGGAGGAACTGGTGTCGACCGAATTCATCCACGACGAGCGTTCGTCGATCTACGACTCCCTGGCCACCCTGCAGAACAACCTGAAGGGCGAGAAGCGTTTCTTCAAGGTCGTTTCGTGGTACGACAACGAGTGGGGTTACTCGAACCGCGTCGTCGATCTGGTGCGCTACATGGCCAAGAAGGACGGCGTGGCCTGAGGCAGGCAACAGCGCTTCTGAGCCGATCTTTCAACGCCCGGCGGGGTTCGCCCCCGCCGGGCGTTTTCAATCCATGACTCACTCCGGCGTTGGCCCTGAAGCAGGAGGCTGCACCATGACCCCACAGCCGATCACCGCCACCTTCTCCATCGTCGCGGTTGACCCGGCGGCCGGCACCTGCGGCGCCGCAGTGGCCAGCAAGTACCCTGCAGTCGGCAAGGTCGTGGCCTTTGTCCGCCAGGGGGTCGGCGCCTTCTGCACCCAGCACTACTCGAACACCCCATGGGGCCCAGCCGCCCTCGACCTGCTTGCGGACGGCAACCTGCCCGAGTCTGTGTTGGTCGAGTTGCTTCGCGCCGACCCACTGCCCGGCAAGCGCCAGCTGGCGCTCATCGACATGCAGGGCCGCGTGGCTGTGCACAACCCGATTGCGGCAGACCCCGATGGCTGCTGGTGGGGCGCGCTCTGCGGACGGTTCTATTCATGTCAGGGCAACACACTGGTCGGACCGCAGGTCGTGATCGCCATGGCGACCGCCTTCGAGCAGACCACCGGCCACCTGGCGGATCGGCTGGTCGCGGCCTTGCTGGCAGGCGACCAGGCCGGTGGCGATCACCGGGGTCGTCTCGCTGCCGGCCTGCGCGTCGCCGGCCCCGGCCTCCGGCCCAGCCCCGCCGAACTCGACGTCGACGCACATGCCGACGCCGTTGCCGAATTGGGTCGCCTCTACGCCATCCGGCGCTCCGAGCTGCTGGTGTAGCCGAGCCCCGCGGCTCAAGGGAGCGCCAGAACCCGGGGCCCGCGACGACCCCGGCGTTCTTCTGGCGGTTGAAAGCAATGAGAGAGTAGAGGATAGCGCTCCCATGGTAACTTGGTATAGCTCGACGCTGCGCCTCGCAGCCCTGCTGATCGGCGTGAGTATCAGCCTGGGCGCGGCCGAGTCGGTGGCAGTTCTGGCCGACGCGCTGCCCGACCCGGGGTTCGAACAGGCGGCGCTGGTATGGTCACGGTGGCCGGCGGAGACCTCCAGCACGGCGCAGCTTGATGCCGCGGTAGCACACTCGGGTCGGCAGTCTCTGCGCCTGCACGCGGTGGCTTCGGATGACCGCCTGTTCCCCAATGTGGCGGCCCAGGGCCTGGAAGGCGGCAAGTTCTACCGGGTGACCCTGTTCGCGCGGCGCTCGCAGACGGTAGCTCCAGAAGCCATCACCGTGCATCTGAATGTGACGATGGCGCCCCCGGGAACGGCAGCCCAACGGCTCCAGCCGATGATGCCAGAGTGGTTGCCCGCGGGCGACTGGGAGCGCTGGACGGGGGTGTTCCATTTGCCCGTGGGCACCGCTGCGGTGCAGTTCTGCCTCGGCCTGCAGAATGCGGTGGGCGATGTCTGGATCGACGATGTGACGGTGGCAGACCTCGGCCAGAGCAGTGGGCAGGCATCGACCCTCTGGCGTACCGTGTCCCTTGGGGTTGAAATCGGCAGTGAGCCGCTCAAACGCTACGCGGGTCACAAGGCGGCGAACGACACGGTGTACCAGAGCGCTGGAGAGTACAACCGGCTGCTCTTCCGGGCCGCCTTCGCGGAGAATGCCCTGCGTCATGCCGAACGCCGCTTGTTCTATGCGGGGGGCGAGGCGCCAGCCGAACTGGGCGCGGCGTTGCAGGAACTGGAGGGTGCGCTGGCGGCGGCGTATGACGGCTATGCCGCCGCCTTCGGCCGCGGCGTCGAGGCCAACTGGAGTACGTTCCGGGATGCGGCCCGGCGTCTGGAAGCGGCATGTGCCAGCGTCGAGACCGCCGCAGCGCGGGAGACGGCGGCGACCCAGGCGGCCAGACCGGTGCCGCTGCCGACACACCTGGGCCGCCAGGATCGTACCGTGCCGCCGTTCGGCCCCGATGGGCGCATGAACCGCCTTCTCTTCGGCGCCTGGAGCCCCTTGGAGTTTCGCGAGCAGGAAGCGCCCTTCGAGTTCGAGTTTCACTCCTCCATTCCGGGCAGCCCACCGGACGACACTCGCGAGGAGCCCGACTTCTCCTTCATCAAGACCGCCTGCGACCGCCTTGAAGAGCAGGGCTACCGGGGCAGTTTCGGCTACCTCATGTTCGGCATTCACGACCGGCTGTATGCTCCCAAATGGCTGTTGGATAAGCATGGTGCGGACCCGGACCTATTCCGCGTCTCATGGGATGGCCTCAAGGCCGTGCGTGACGACGGCAACCTACAGCGTCTGAACTATTTCCACCCGATTGTACAGCGCTTCATCGACCGCTACCTCGAGCAGTACGCCAGCGCCTGCCGGAGTGAACCTCGCGTGTTGTTCTACGAGACCAGTCAGGAGGCCTATCCGGGCTTTGCGGCAGAGGGCGGCAAGCAGCGCCAGACAGGCTACGGCCCCGCGGCCCTGGCGGAGTTCCGGGCGTGGTTGACGGCGCAGTACAAGACCATCGGGGCGCTGAATGCCGCCTGGGGTTCGGCCTATGCGGACTTCGCTGCCATCGAGCCCGCAGCGGACGCCAACGCCAAGCCCGACCGGCCCCGCGACCCGCTCGCGGCCGAGTTTGAGCGCTTCTGCGAGACCGCCTACATGGACTACCTGGCGCGTTGCTACCAGGCGCTCAAGCGCGGCGACCCTGACCGACCGGTGGCGGCACGGCACAGCTCGCTGATCCGCAACATCAACGGGGCTCGCGTGTTCGAGACCTGCGACGTGCTCTCCTGCCACAGCGACGCGCCACATATGAGCCTGATGACCGTCTACGCCAACAGCCTCAACCGCTACCATCACAAGGCCCTTGGCTACCTCGAGGATTTCTGGGGGGTGCAGGAACAGGGTAGCCGCCCCTGGGACGAGCGGATCCAGCGCGCCGGACTACAGGCCCATGTACAGCGTATGTGCATCTGGGGCCGGACCTTGCAGATGAAATGGTATGCCTACACCGCTGGCGCCTACCTGTTCAGCTACAACGGCAACTGGTTCGATCCGCGCTACGACGTCACTACGCTGCGTTATTGCGCCCCAGCCCTGGCGGTCGCCAAACGTGCCATGGAACGGGTGGACTGGGTCCTGACGCATAGCCAGATCGTGCCAGCGCGCCTGCTGGTCATACAACCCTCGGTCGCCATGCGCCTGGAGCGCCCTGCACGACGGGTCTACAGCGCCATCCTCGACCTGCACCGCGTGCTGTCCGCTGGCGGGATGCTGTACGAGTTGTTGCCCGAGGAGTATATCGAGGACGGTCGGGCCGACCTGGCTGGCTTCGCGGTCGTGCTGCTGCCGGAGGCGACCTACCTCAGTCCCGGGCTACAGCGTCGGCTCGCCGCGTATGTCGCCAACGGGGGCGTGGTGGTAGCCGTGGGCCAGCCGGGCGCATACGACCACCTGGCCCGGCCCAGTGGCGAGTTCCTGACCGCGGTCACGGCTGCCGTGTCAACGGACCGCCGGCCCGGGCTCGCCCAAGCGTGGGGCAAGCCAATCCCGGCGGCAGAGCCCGGCGGCATACCGACCTTCGCCGCGGGAGCGGGGCAGCTCATGGCAATCTCCGGCAGCCAGGCGCTGCTGACGCCAGCGGGGAAAGCAGACCTGCTGCGCCTGATCGCCAAACACGCTCAACCCGAGGTCTGGAGCCGCAACCGCCAATTCGAGACCGTCCTGCGCACGACCGAAGACGGCGAACGCTATCTCTTCGTGTTGAACCCAAGTGCCGAGGCCCGGCGCGAGGACGTCGTCTGCCTGCGGCAGCGGCCGACGTCCGTCGTGGATGTCTCGGTCGACGGGGGCGCGCCAGTGCCCGTGGTCAGCACGGAAGGGATCGCCGGGCTGTGCCTGCGCCTGCAGCCGGGAGAAGCTGCCGTGCTGTGGCTAAGGAAGCCATGACGAGACGGCGACACCCTTTTCTTGATCCCCTGTCCCTCGCGGGCGGCAAGGCGCTCCCGAATCGCATCCTTCCGGGGCCGATGGAGGGCATCACGACCGGAGCGTTCTGCGCGGTCCTGAGTCGGGCCGGGTATGCGCGCTGCTGGGTGACGCCGTTTCTGCGTTTGACCACGGGAGTGCCGCGGTCGGCCCGGCTGCGCGAGCATTTTGCGCCATACCTGGAGGCGAGACTGCCGTTCATAGCCCAGATCATGGGCACGAACATCGACCTGCTGTGCGCCGCGTCGGTCGGCCTCGCCGACCTGGGCGCTGTTGGCATCGATCTGAACTGCGCCTGCCCCAGCCGCACGGTGCTAGCCAACGGCGCCGGGGGCGCCCGCCTGCGGCATCCTGAGTGGATCGCGACGGCGCTGCGGGCACTGCGCCTGGCCGTGCCCGGCTGTGGCCTTAGCATCAAACTGCGCAGTGGCCTGACTGACCCCGCCGAGATGGCGGACATCCTGCCGGCGGTCGCGGCGGTCGCGCCCGACTTCGTGACGCTGCACTACCGCACTGCGGCGGAGAACTACGATGCCGTCCCTGGCGGCTGGGGGCGGCTGCTCCGGGCTCGGGCGCTGCTGCCCGGCATCCTGCTGGTGGGCTGTGGCGATGTGCTCACTGCCGCCGACGCGCTCCGGCTGCACGCCGAGACCGGCGTGGACGGTGTGTGCGTGGCCCGGGGATTGATGCGCAACCCGCATCTGCTACTGGACATCGAGGACGCCTGCGCCGGTGGTACCCCGGTGCCGTTTGGCCCCCGCCAATGCCTGGGCTGCTTGCGTGACATGGCTCGGCTGTCGCTGGACAGCGGCCGGACCCGCCCCGGGTTTGTGCTTGAGGTGGCCCGCAATATGTTGGGCGAACGCGACGCCTTGTTCCAGGACCTGTACCGCTGCCGCACGCTTCGCCAGGCAACGGACCGGCTCGCGGCAGAAGTGCCGCCGGAGGAGAAAGCATGACCCCGAACCCCGTCCGCAAAGCCCTGCTTGAGCGCCGCGTCTGTATTGGCACTTGGATCCAGGTCGGCCATGCGGCGGTGGCCGAAGTCCTGGCCAACGCTGGTTTCGACTGGCTGTGCGCCGACTGTGAGCACACCGACATCGGCCCGGCCGAGTTCGCCAGCCTGGCCCGGGGCATGTACGGCCGCAGCCCGGTGCCGCTGGTGCGGGTTCGCGAAAACGATACCCTGGCCATTCGGCAGATGCTCGATATGGGTGCTCTCGGCGTCATCGTGCCGTTGGTGAACACGGCTGCGGAAGCCGAAGCCGCGGTGCGGGCGGCCAAGTACCCGCCGCAGGGCGTCCGCGGCTTCGCCTTCCACCGCGGCAACAACTGGGGTGCGGACTTTACCGACTACGCCGCCCGGGCCAACGCCGAGATCGCGGTGGTCGTCATGATCGAGTCGAAAGAGGCGGTGGAGAACATCGACGCCATCCTGGCCGTCGAGGGTGTGGATGGCGTCTTCATCGGTCCCTACGACATGAGCGGCTCCTACGGCCTGCCCGGAAAGACGACCGACCCGGTCATCCAGCGGGCCTGCACCCGCGTCGTCGAGGCCTGCCGCAACGCCGGCAAGTCCGCTGGCATTCACGTGGTGCTGCCCACGCCGGAGTCCATCGAGCAGGCCATCCGTCAGGGGTTCACCTTCATCGCGGTCGGGGTCGACACCATTTTCCTCAGCCAGGGCGCCAAGAGTGCCCTGACCACCGCCCGTCAGGCCGCCGGGACCCGCTAGAGTGTCGTCCGCTTGAAACGTTGTCTTTCGCCCAAGCGAAGACAACGCGGCTCGCGAGGCCACTCGCCCTCCACGAGACTGCAGGGGCGGTTCATGCGACCTCGGCGCGGACCTAGGGCAGATGGCTCGTCCCTACAGGGCTCAAACCCATAACTATCCCATACCCAGGGCGTTGCCCTGGGCTGGTATGGCCGCGCGCCTTCAGCGCTCCAGGCGGACCCCCTTATTGCACAGGTCGACAAAAAGGGACCTCAATCAGGCCACGGTGATCCGGCGCACTTGGTCAAGGTCTGTCTGGCCCATGAAGATCTTGGCGATGGCATCCTGCATCAGGGAGCGCATGCCCTGTTCCATGGCCAGGATACGAACCACATCGGGTCCGGGACGAGTGACCACGAGGTTCTTCATTTCGCGGGATCCCATGAGGACCTCGTGGACGCCGGTGCGGCCGCGGTAACCGGTGCCGGCGCATTTTTCGCAGCCCTTGGCTCGGCAGAGTTTAGCGGTGGCCAGGTCGATACCGAGTTCGGGGAAGGCAGTGGCGCCATAGAGGCCGACGAGGCGGTCGATGTCGGGCTGTTCCGGCGCGTACGTTTCCTTGCAGTCGCGGCAGAGTGTACGCACAAGTCGTTGGGCGACGATGCCGATCATGGCATCGGCGAAATTGAGGGGGTCGAGGCCCATGTCGAGAAGGCGGGTCACGGTCTCGGGGGCCGAGTTGGTGTGGAGGGTGGAGAAGACGAGGTGTCCGGTGAGGGAGGCCTCGATGCCGCTGTGAGCGGTCTCGAGGTCGCGCATCTCACCGATCAGGATGACATCGGGATCGCAGCGCAGGAAGGAGCGTAAGGCGCGGGCGAAGGTCAGCCCGATGTTGGAGCGGACCTGGAGTTGCTGCAAGCCCTGCTGGGTGATCTCGACGGGGTCCTCGGCCGTGAGAATCTTGCGCTCCGGCGTGTTGATCTTGGCCAGCAGGGCATGCAGGGTGGTGGTCTTACCTGAACCGGTGGGGCCCACCACAAGGAGGATGCCGTGGGGGTTCTCGATCATCTGCAGCAAGGCTTCGGCATTGCGCGGGCTCAGATTGAGTTGGTCAAAGGGCAGAGGCGCGCCGGCGGTCAACACGCGCATGATCACGCTCTCGCCGTTGACCGTAGGCAGGGTCGCGACGCGCAGTTCGAGGGGAATGCCGCGCAGTCGGCAGGTGATCTTGCCATCCTGGGGCAGCCGAGTCTCGGAAATATCGACTTTGGACATGATCTTGATGCGGGAGACGACGTAGCGCACGTGCTTGGCAGGGATTTGCAGCACCTCATGGCAGAGGCCGTCCACGCGCATGCGGACAGTGCCGGCTTCCTCGCCTTTGCGAGGCTCAACGTGGATGTCCGAGGCCTTCATCTCGACCGCATCGGCAATGAGTTTATTGACCAGTTGGATGACCGTCGCGTCGGTCTGCGCTGTCAGCTCGTCCTCGTTTTTGTTCGTTTCGCCGTCGACGAGCTGGAGCGTTTCCTGGTCGAGTTGGTTAATCAGTTCGCCGAGCTGCGTTTCCGGCGGCACAATCTCTTCGACAATGACCTCCGGCAGAGGCTTGTCCTCGAAAGGTTTAACGCCCAGAAAGGTGAGGATGTCCTCTTCGATCCCGACCATATAATCATACTGGCGGGCGCCGAGGATGCGCTGGATGTCCAGGAGCCGCGCGTTGTCGGTAGGGTCATCGATGAGGATGACGGCGCGTTCGCGGTCACCGGCCACCGGAACCCAGCGACTGCGGACCAGATAAGGCCGGTTGAGGACTTCCATGAGGGTGGCGGGCAGGATAACGGTCGGATCGTAGGCCATGTAGGCGACGGAGTAGAACTGTTCGAGGGCCACGGCGATCTGTTCGTCGGTCAGGCCGAAATCGCGGCGCAGGATAAAGCCGACGGAGTGCTTCTGAGACAGGGCTCGGCGGCGCGCGTCATCCAACTGTCCCGCCGTGATCGTGCCTTGGTCGATGAGCACCTGGAACGGCCCCACGGTGGACTCCCGGTCCATCGCCAGCCGCTGGGCCAGGACGGCGGCGAGTTGCCGGGCCAACTGGGTATCCTGGGTGGAAAAGGATCCCGTGAGCTTATTAGCGAGTTCGAGGACTCCCAGGACGCTGTCGTCGCTGGTGATCGGTACGGCCATGACCGAGCGGGTGAAGAGACCAGCGGCCTGGTCGCGCTCATAGTCGAAGCTGAGCTGTTGGTGGAGGGCCTGCAACTGGTCGGGGTCGTAGACATCGTCGACGACGGCGGTCTGTTGGCTCATCGCGACGTAGCCGGGGATCGAGGTAAGTCCGAGGGGAAGGCGGTGCGTTTCCGCGTCAGGCACCGTGCAGAAGCGGGTGACCAGAGCCCGTCCGTCTCCGGTTCGTTCGAAGAGGGTGATGCGCTCGGCGTCGAACATACTGAGCAGTCCGGGCTGGATTTCCTCGAGGGCCATTTCGAGCCGTTCGGTCTCGTGGATGCGGTCGCAGATGGCATGGAGCCGAATCTCGTAGTCGATGTACTGGCGGTTGGCGGCCGAGATGCGGGGAAGTTCCGCCGACGAGTGTGAGTTCATACGACCGTGATCCTCTGGAAAGGGGACAGCTTCGGGCGGTTCTTGCCTATTAAGGTCGTCTCACGGCGCGGTGCGGTCAAGCGGGCCTGGCGGTGCAACGACGGCGGCGGTGGTGCGGAAATGCAGCTTGGCGACCGTCCCGAGCAGCTTCGGATCGCGGTGGAGCACAGCCTTCGCCGCCTGGGTAACTGCTGGTCCGGCGCCCTTGGGCAGGGCGATGCCGACCTGTTGCGCCAGGGCGTCCAGGCGGCGGACGAACTCGGCACGGGCCAGAATGGATGCGGCGGCCACCGCGATGTCGGCCTCGGCCTTGGGGTGCTGTTCGAGGCGAATGCTGCGACCGCGTTCCTGCAGGGCGCGCAGGACGGTCTCTTTGCGGCCGAACTGGTCCGAGATGGCGCGGGGGCAGGAGGGCTCGAGTTCGAGCAGATTCTCCAAGGCCTTGGCATGTCCCCAGGCCAGGAGGCGGTTGAGGTTACCGAACTTCTCATAGAGTCGGTTGTAGGCATCCGGGCCGATGGCCACGACGCTGAAGCGTCCCGCGCTGACGGTACGGATCTTGCCGGCGAGATCGGCCATGCGGCGCTCGCTCTTGATGGTCTTGGAGTCCGCCACCTTCAGGAGCAGGAGTTGCCGAGCGATATCGGCATCGACATAGCAGGCAGCGATGACGAGGGGACCGAAGTAATCGCCCTTGCCGCTCTCGTCGATGCCGGCATGGGGCTCGAACATGTCGGGATGCTCCTGCTCGGCCAGCGCCGGTTCGTAGCCGAAACGGGCTTCGTGCAGCACCTCAGGTTCGAGCAGAAACTGCACCAGTTCGGCGGTGCCCTTCCCCTGCACGGTGAGCTTGCCGGACTGGTAGGCCACGACCGTAGTGCCCTCGCGGGCCGCCTTCCAGAAGGCGTAGGGGGCCTCGGCGAAGCCCCAACTGCGGTCTTCCAGGTGGCCGCGCACGGCAGCGGCCTGGGCGGGGGTCACGGTGCAGACGTAGCTGGTGCGCTCAGGCATGGCACCTCCAGGAGGAACAGGAGACAAGTCCCGACTGCAAGACAACGCCAACTTACCGTAGCGTGGTCTGCGGGCTGCTGCCAGGCGCCCGATCTGCTCAGGTTGGCTCGCGTCGCGGGGTCGCGTCGGCCGGGGTCGTCGGCGAGAAACAGAAAGCGGGCAGGTAAGAAAGACCTTACCTGCCCGCTCGGTCAAGGGAATCCGCCGAGGTTACTTCGGCGCCTCATTCTCACGCTTGGACTGCCAGTAAGCCCAGGCCAGGCAGCCGATCGAGATCGCGATCACCAGGTAGCGGAACAGGTGGCTTTCCTGGTAGCGGAACGACTCCATGATCGGGTAGGCGGCGGCGGCGGCGGCGTTGCGCACGCTGTCGACGATACCCCGGTCATAGACGGCCATGAGGGGCACGGTCAGGATGGCGACCATGTTCATGACCTTCAGCAGGGGGTTGACGGCCGGACCGGCAGTGTCCTTCAGCGGGTCGCCGACGGTGTCGCCGGTCACGGACGCCTTGTGCTTCTCGGAGCCCTTGCCGGTGTTCTTGACCAGGTCTTTGGGCTCATCCTCGACGGTCTTCTTGCAGTTATCCCAGGCGCCGCCGGCATTGCACATGAAGGAGGCCATGAGTTGACCGACAACGATGGAGCCGGCCAGGAAACCGGCCAGCGCGATGGGGCCAAGCAGGAAGCCCACCAGCACCGGTGCGAACACCGCCAACAAGGCCGGCCCGATGAGTTCTTTCTGCGCCGACTCGGTGCAGATGTAGACCACTTTGCCGTAATCCGGCAAGGTCGTCCCTTCCATCACGCCGGGGAGGTGGAACTGGCGCCGGCACTCGTTGACGATCAGATAAGCGGCGCGCCCCACGGCGCGGATGGTCATCGCCGAGAAGAGCATGGGAACGGCGCCACCGAGCAGCATACCAACCAAGAGGGTGGGGTTGGAGACGGACAGCATGTTTGCCACATTCTGGAACAGGGCGATAGGCAAGGCCTTTTCCTCACCGCCACCCCCCGAGCCGATGACGGTAATGAACGAGGCGTAGAGCGAGACAGCGGCGATGACCGCGGAGCCGATGGCGACGCCCTTGGTCACGGCTTTGGTCGTATTGCCGACGGCGTCGAGATCGGCCAGGATCTGGCGGGCTTCGTGGTACTTGGCGAGGTGCTCAGCCTTGGTCGCGCCCGGCTTGCAGCCCAGCATGTTGTCTTTCTCGTAGCCCATCTCGCCGATGCCATTGGCGTTATCGGCGACCGGGCCGAAGACGTCCATGGAGATGGTATTGCCGGTGAGCGTCAGCATGCCAATACCGCACATGGCCACGCCGTAGGCGATACAGATGGGGTTCGTGCCGGCATAGACCAAGACCGAGGCGATGATCGCCGCCCCCAGAACGATCGCCGTCACCACCGAGGACTCGTAGCCGACCGCGAAGCCTTCGATGATGTTGGTGGCGTGCCCGGTATTGCAGTTCCGGACCATGCCCTTCACCGGCGAATATTCGGTGCCGGTGAAGTACTCCGTGGTCCGGTTCAGGGCGATGCACAGGATGATGCCGATCAGGCAGGTGTAGGCGGGGCGCATGTCCAACCCCATCACGCCGAGGGTAGCCCAGCCCGGCAGCGGCTGGTCGTAGACGCCGTTGGCGCCAGCCATATGACCGATCCAGGGCCGGGTAGGATCAGGATCGAACTGCAGGTAGAGGTAGCCGAGGGCCATGAAGCCAATCACCGAGATGATTGAGCCCAGGATGAAGCCGAAGTTGATGGACTTCATCGCCTGAGCCACGCTGCCGCGGTCGCCGGCGCGCACGGAGTAGGTCGAGATGATGGACCCGAGGACGCCGATGGCGCGCACGAGGATGGGGAACATCACGCCCTTGTGGCCGAAGGCGACGTAGCCGAGGATCATGGCCGCGACGATGGTAACTTCGTAGGACTCGAAGATATCGGACGCCATCCCGGCGCAGTCGCCGACGTTGTCACCGACGTTGTCGGCGATGGTGGCCGCGTTGCGGGGATCGTCTTCGGGGATGCCGGCTTCGATCTTGCCGACCAGGTCGGCGCCGACATCGGCTGCCTTGGTGTAGATACCGCCGCCGACGCGCATGAACAGCGCCAACAAGGTACCCCCGAAGCCGAAGCCGAGCAGGGCCTCGTAGGCGTGCTCGCCGTAGGTCATGAAGATGAGCGTGCCGCCGAGCAGGCCCAGGCCGTCGGTCAGCATACCGGTGATGGTGCCGGTGCGGTAACCCAGCATCAGGGCCTTACCGAAGCCTACCGGCGCGGCCGCCGCTACCTTGAGGTTGCCGGTGGTCGCCAGGCGCATGCCGACGAAGCCCACCGTGGCCGAGAAAATGGCGCCGATCAAGAAGGCCCCGGCGCGTCCCCAGGCGAAGGGGTCAGCCCACTTCAGATCGGAGCTCATCGCCTTGCTGACGAAGAGGATCACCACCAGCACGGCGATCATGATGGCAACCGTGCTGAGCTGCCGCTTCAGGTAGGCATTGGCCCCGGCGCGCACGGCGTCGGCAATGGCCTGCATCTTGGGGGTGCCGTTGTCCGCGGCGTTGACCTGCTTCATCAGCATGAGTGCATAGAGCAGTCCGGCGACCGCGATCGCCAAGGTAACGAACAAGGCGATGCGTTCGGCGTTGGAGAACTTCGGTTTGCCCGTGAGAGGATTCGGGGTCCGGTCCAGAAAGGAGAAGTACTTAAACTGCACGGGCTCGCTGTGGGCCAGGGCCGCGGCTCCCGCCTGAACGGTGGCAGCCGGGGAGGCGAGGGTGGATTCGGCCGCAATCAGACCGCCGCTTTCGAGCATCGCCGGAAGATGGAACAGCAGCGCGAAGGTACCGGCAAGCAAGGAAAGGTACAGCCATGGATGCCGGCGCAAGTACGAGACGCGACGTCGAGTTTGCCCTTGTTGACCACGTTTCACGTTCACAGCAGCACCTCCAACAACGAAGCTTTCCACTCTCGCCGAGCCGAGGGATCGGCTCCAGGCACAATGTCCGGGAACAAAAAAGTTCCTAAACAGACGTGCTAAGATAGCAGGCAAGGGGCTGTTTTCCAGCCGTGAACGGGAGTTTTCCGCAGCGTGCGCAGCGCTGCAACAACTTCCCCTATCGAGTCCTACAGAGTGGTACATGGCCGCCGCCGCGGCGGAAAGGGCGCCCTGAGGATCTCCGCCAATCTTCACTGGGGTTGCGCTGCGGCTGCAGGGCTGATTCTTCTTCCGGGTGGTAGGCGCAGTGGAGTCGGCGGTCCGCCTCGGCACGGCCGGGCCTTCCGCCGTCTCTGGGGATACCGCGAACCGGCCCGAAACGGGCTACGGCATCGCGGGCTCCAGGCCACTGGGGGATACCGCGAACCGGCCCGAAACGGGCTACGGCATCGCGGGCTCCAGGCCACTGGGGGATACCGCGAACCGGCCCGAAACGGGCTACGGCATCGAGGGCTCCAGGCCACTGGGGGATACCGCGAACCGGCCCGAAACGGGCTACGGCATCGAGGGCTCCAGGCCACTGGGGGATACCGCGAACCGGCCCGAAACGGGCTACGGCATCGCGGGCTCCAGTGCCCTGGGGGATACCGCGAACCGGCCCGAAACGGGCTACGGCATCGAGGGCTCCAGGGCGCTGGGGGATACCGCGAACCGGCCCGAAACGGGCTACGGCATCGAGGGCTCCAGGGAAACCAGGCGGGAGAAGAGTGGAACCCGATGAAGTCCGGTCGCCGTCGCTTTCTTAGAGCAGCCCTGCCGCAGCGGCGCACCGGCGGCCTGACTTGCGCCCGCCCTGCGGCCACGGTATGGTTCCGCCACAGTGCGTGCGGCAAGCGACGTTGGTGGAGTAGGGCACATGAGCGATCCGGTGGCAGTGATTGGTGGTGGGTTGGGCGGTCTGAGCGCGGGCGTGGCGCTGGCGCAACGTGGCGTCAAGGTGGTGTTGCTCGAGAAAGAGCCGCACGTCGGCGGCTATGCCATCGCCTTCAGTCGGCAGGGCTACACCTTTGATCTCTCGCTGCACGTTGTGCCTTCGGGAGGGCCGGGAGCCGAGTTTCGCCGCTTGACGGCTGCCTTGGGCGTCGCCGACGAGATCACGCTTCTGCGGTTGGAACAGGGCTTCCGAGTCTTTATGGGCGACTACGACTTCCAAATGCCCAACGATGTGGACGAGTTGTTTGCCAAGCTTGAGGTTGAGTTCCCGGCCGAGCGCGGCAAGCTGCTGGCGTTGCGCCGAAACCTTGAGGGTCATGCCCGCGTTTACGTGCCGTTGTTTGATGCCGCGGTCTCCAAGTGGCGCTCGGTGCCGCCTTTTCTGTTGCGTCTTCCGGTCTTTCTGCGCCATACCGTGCTTGATGCCAAGCGCTACGTGGATCGCTATATCCAGGACCCCCGGCTGCGGACCATCCTGTTCCAGCCTGCTGCTCTCATGGGCGTTCCCATGGACCAGCTTCCCACGGTCAACTTCATTATGATGTTCCACATCCTGTTGGGCGGCGGGATGTACACGATCAAAGGCGGTGGCCAGGCGGTGACGGATGCGCTAGTGAAGCGTTTTGTGGGGTTGGGGGGCACGCTTCTGACGCGGGCTGAGGTGGAGAAGATTGTGGTCCGGGGGGGGGCTGCGGTCGCGGTGCGCACCCGGGCTGGCGCCGAGTACCCGGTGGCCGGCGTGATTGCCGGAGTCAGTCCTTACCTGTTGACGCAGCGGCTGCTCGGGCCGGAGCACTTTTCGGCGGCTTACCTGCAGGCGCTGCAAGCCCTGCGGCCGTCCATGTCAGCCACGGTTGTGAGCCTGGGACTGGACTGCCATCCCCGCGAGCTGGGCATTGGGAATCACATGACGCTGCTGATCCCGGCGGAGGACGTTGGCGGCAGTCAGTGCCCGCCGCCCGGGAGCCTGCGCCTGCCGGGTTTTGCGGTGACCGCGCGCGGCGTCACCGAACCCGACGCGGCGCCTTCGTGGGCGAACACGTTGAGCATCGTGGGGCTGGCCAACCTGGAGCCTTGGCAAGCGCTTTCGCCGGCGTCCTACCGGCGGCACAAGGAGGAGTTGATCGAGGACGTGGTGCAGCGCCTGGGCCGCCAGTTTCCCGGGCTGCCGGCGCACGTCCGCGTCCGCAACGCCGCCACCCCGGTGACGATGGCCCGCTACACCGGGAACCCGCAGGGCGCCATCTCCGGTTTCGATTGCTCGTGCGGTATGCACCGCCAGATCTTGCGCGTCCGCGAACTCCCGCTGCGCAACGTCCATCTTGCCGGCGCCTGGACGGATCGGCTTGGCGGGTTCATGCAGAGTATCCGGGCCGGGGTTGAAGCGGCCGAGGGTTTGGCGCGCGCCTTGCGGCTGTAGGTCCGGGTCGTGGGTCACGCAGCGGGGAGCCGACTGGCGGCAGGGCGCCTGCCCTCCGCGCTCTGGCGAGGAGGGCCGACATGTCAGACCCCAGGTTCTTCAGCATTTTCCCGGACGGCAGATGGGAGCGCTTGCCCACGCTCGAGGCCGCCCTCTCGGCCTGTCCGCCGGGCGGCTACAACTGGCTGGACTACGTGGACCCCAGCGCCGAACAACTTGCCGCACTGGTGGCGCCCCTGAACCTGCACCCGCTCTCGCTCGAGGACTGTCTTGACGAGGAGCAGGTCCCCAAGATCGACGACTTCCCCAGCAACACCTTCCTCCTCTTCAATATCTACCGCTACACCGAACACCACTTCGCCGTGGAAGAAGTGGATTTCTTTCTCGGCAAGGATTTTCTGGTCACGGTCAGCGGCCACGGCGGACGGGACGGCAGCTTCCACCAGGACATCGAAGCAAGGGTTCGTCAGGACCTGGACACGGCGCGGAAGGGCCCCGATTTCCTCCTGCATACCATTCTTGACCACACCGTAGACAGCAAAGTGGCTTCGATCGAAGCCTTAGAGGACGACATTGACCTGGCTGAGGAGGCGATGCTGCGGGACGCCACCGCCTTCCGGCTGGCGGACCTGCTGCGCCTGCGCCGGGCGTTGCTGACCCTGCGCAAGAGCCTGTTCCACGAACGGGAGATTCTCGGGAAGATCTGCCGTCGAGATTGCCCCTTCGTCTCGGAGCCCGCGCTCTACCACTTCCGCGATATCTACGACCATCTGACCAAGTTCTTCGAACTCGTTGAAATGAACCGGGATATTGTGACGAGCCTTACAGAAGTGTACCTCTCGCTGGTCAACAACCAGATGGCCAAAGTGGCCAACGAGACCAACCTGAGCGTGCGACGGCTGACCCTCATCACCACGATCTTCATGCCGCTGACGCTGCTGGCGGGGATTGGGGGCATGTCCGAGTGGAGCATGATGACCGGCCCCGAGAACTGGCGCATCGCCTATCCTGCGTTCCTGGTTGCCATGCTGGTCATCGGCATCGTCAACTACTACGGGCTCAGACGGTTGGAGTCGACCAGAACCGACCTAGAGAGGCGCCCGGCACGGGCGCGGCGGCGGCGGCCCGCCGCCGCTCCAGGGGATAACGCGGCGGTGGCGGCCCGCCGCCGGTCCAGCGGATAACGCAGCGGCGCGCTTACAGCTTCCAGAAGTCGTCAATCGGTTTCTGGAAGGCGCGGATGCGGCCGTTGAGCACGCTGTCGTACTTCACCGGTCGGCCCAGGGTGGCCGACTCGAAGCAGGCTTCGCAGAGGGCTTTGGAGTGCAGGCCGGCGGCGCCGTCCATCTCGGGGGGGCGGTTGCGGCGGATCGAGTCGACAAAGTCCCAGACTTCGATGCCGAAGCAGTCCAGACAGCCGTAGGGGAAGAGCTGCTGCCGATCGGCGTCGGAGAGCGACTTCATGTACTGCTCGACGATCTCGGCGTTGCCGAGCTTGCTGCCGTCCGCCAGGATGGCTTCGCTGCCGCCCTGAAAGCAGTGGAAGGGGAAGCCGAGATCGCGCAGGGAGCCCTGGCTGCCGTAGTAGATGGCGTTGGCGAGTTTGTGGCCGGGGGCGGAGCGGCAGTAGGCCCAGTTGACCAGCAGGCCACTCTTGAAGCGGATGACGATATGCCAGGTGTCTTCCACGTCCGCCGGGGCCTGGCCGAGGACCGGCACGCCCTCGATGAGCCGGGTATCAAAAGTGCGGGTGTCGCAACTCACCTCGTCCACGTCGCCGAACACATGCTGGATCATGTCGGTAAAGTGTGCGCCGCTGTCCATGATCATGCCGCCGCCGACCAGCAGCTTGAGGCCGCGCCACTTGAACTGTGAGCTGTCGTAGTTGAACGGGCCATGGTCGACGGCCTGGACGATGGCGAAGCGCACGTCGCCGATGAGTTTGCGGGTAGTGATGGCCCATTTGGCAGCGCGGGAGTTCTGGCAGCGCCGGACCTGTTCGGCGGTGGCCACGATGCGGCGGTTGCGGCGGCCGGCGGCAATGATGGCCTTGGAGGCGCGCACGGTGATGCCGAGCGGCTTCTCCACCTGCACATGCAGCCCGGCATCGAGCAGGTCGATGGCGAGCCCGTGGTGAGCGTAGTGCGGGGCACAGATGTCGGCGGCGTCGGCGCAGCGCGCGGCGATGAGGTCCTGAACCGAGCTAAACACCCGCGGGGCGCTGCCCTGGAAGCTGGCGATGTCCGCCGCCGCCTTCTCGGCGCGCTCCGGCAGCACGTCGCAGCAGGCCACCACCTCGAAATCGCGGCAGCCATTGGCCATGAGGGCCTTGTAGCCATTGCGGTGAGCCTGCGAGATGCCGCCACAACCGACCAGCGCCAGCTTGATTCTATCTGACATGGACCCTCTCCTTACTGAACCTGTCTTACGGTCTGAGACCAAGACCATAGGCGGGTGCCACGACCCACGCAAACCCCGCGGCCGGATTTCGCAGGGCTGTTCCAAGAAAGAGCCCCCCGCTAGATCTGGCCAGCGTTTGCCATGATGCTGCTTGCCGCCTTAGAGCCCGCGATGCCCAGCCCGTTTCGGGCGGGTTCGCGGTACCCGCCGTCTGCAAGACCCCCATGTACGGCGGAAGCCCCGGCAGGGCCGGTGCGGACCGCCGACTCCAGCGTGCCTACCACCCGGAAAGAGAAACAGCCCTGTCGGCAGGGCCATTCGATTCTCAATTGTGTCCTCTGTGGTGAAAGAGTCGAGTGTAGTAGAATCGAATGGCCCTGCGCGGTTCTCATTCTGGTATGTTCGGCCGCAGCCGGGGGCTCTGCACCCTGAACCCTGTTTTCATCTCCGCCAGTCGCCCCTCCGTCTCCTCCAGTCGCCGTTTCGCCGTTTCGCCGTTTCGCGGCCAACCGTGGGTTGGCGGGGGCTCCGCAAGCGTGGCATGTTACCGTGCGGTAGGGTAAGCAGGTCTGCCCATCATAGCGCCCGCGGCGCGGCGCTCCAGGAGCAACTCAGGCGATGAAGTTGTCGGTCATCATCCCGGTGTACAATGAGGAGGGCACCCTCCTGGAGATCATCCGCCAGGTCCGTGCCTGCGGCGTGCCAGATCTTGAGATTCTGGTCGTCAACGACTGCTCGACCGACGGTAGCCGGGCCCTGCTGGAGTCCCTGCCATCGGCGCCAGACCTGGTCATCGTTCACCATGAGGTCAATCAGGGTAAGGGCGCTGCCATCCGCACGGCCCAGAAGCGCATTGGCGGCGAGGTGGTCGTCATCCAAGACGCCGATCTCGAGTACTCCCCCGCCGAATTCCCGAAGCTGCTGCGGCCCATCGAGGAGAACCGGGCCGACGTCGTCTACGGCAGCCGCTACTCCGGCCGCGAATTGCTGGTGGACTCCTTCTGGCACTACGTCGGCAACAAGATCCTCACCACCTTCAGTAACATGCTCGCCAACATCCACATCACGGATATGGAGACGTGCTACAAGATGATGCGGACCGAACTCTTCAAGAGCATGGAGCTGGAGTGCAACCGCTTCGGTTTCGAACCGGAGATCACCGCCAAACTCGCCAAGCGCCGTTGCCGCATCTACGAGGTACCGATTGCCTATGAGGCGCGCCGCTTCGACGAAGGCAAGAAGATCGGCTGGCGCGATGGGGTCGCCGCCCTCTGGTACATCGTCAAGTACAACCTCTTGCAGTAGCGCCCGGCCTCGGGCGCGGCGGTGGAGCCCACCGCATCTCCACCCAGCTTGGCGCTGGCGGACCTGGGACCGTCGACCGGCGGGTCGGCGGTGGCCGCGAGCCGCGGCCGCTCCATCCTTCTGGAGAGGCGCCCGGCCTCGGGCGCAGCGCTGGCCGCCCAGCGCCTCCCTCCCTCAGCGCTGGAGTTCCAGCACCCCCGCGTTGCCGACCTCCCAGGTGGAGCCGAAGGTGCTCTGCCATTCGACCCACAGTTCGTCGGCGGTCTTACGGACGCTGAGGTTGAACTGCAGGCGGCTGTGCTTGGCCGGATCGACTCCGAGCGCCGCGAAGGGAATGCGCCATTCGGCGGTCCAGCGTTTGGCGTCGGCGAATTGGGCCTTGTACTGCACCCCCTCGGCGGCGCGTTTGGCATCGGCTTCCGGCGCCCCCGCCTCGTCGGTGCTGGTGAAGTGTCCCGAGGGGAAACCGCGCAGCACCAGGATCGGCGCATTGGCGCCGGCGGCCGGGTTGCGGAAAGCCAGCTCGACGGCGTCGTCCTGCCCCCACTGGTTGCCGGGGCGGATGGGGAACTTCGGGTTGATGGCGTTATCGACGGCGACGTACAGCGCCTGGTCATCCCAACTCAGCCAGGCGGCGCTGGGCGGGGAGACCTTCTCGCCCTGAAAGCCCTGCTCGATGACCATGCTCTTGGCGGCGTCCGTCAGGGGCCATTCGGCCGGTGTAATCTGGCCGTCCACCGTCACCGGCGTCGCGGCCCGCGCCACCTTGAACACGACCCCGCCAGCCTTGCGGGCGGCGCTGGCGGCCTTGGGCGGCGGTTCGGTCATGGGCCGTACGGTGCTGACCACCGGCCAGGAGGCGCGAGCCTCGTCCTGGTACAGCCCGATCTTGTCAATAGGGATGGCCTTGAATCCCAGCTTCCAGGCCGGCGAATCCTCGCGCAGGGCGAAATTCTGCTTCTCGGCGTCGACAAACTTCGGATCCTGGTCGAGCAGGTTGTCCTGGAAGGTCACCAGCGGCTTGGCCTTGCTGTCAAAATCGCCCCAGCGTCCGCCCACACAGATATTGCGGGCGATGACGTTACCCTTGGGAGCCATGGGCTCGTCGTTGAGGATGTTCACCAGATAGGGATAGCGCTCGCTCCACGGCGGGGTCTGATAGGGGAACTCCTTGAGGCCCTTCTCCAGGCCACTGGCGCCGGTGCCGGCCCAGCCCAGCCCGCGCGAGTCCACATGGGTCGCCGGGAGGCAGTCGACGAAGATATTGTTCTCGATGGCGCAGTAGCGTCCGCCGCCGATCATCGCCGCCCGCGTGACCTTGTAGAAGAGGTTGCTGGTGATCTGCGTGCCGCCGAATTGGTCGTCGAGGTAGACGCCGACGCAGCCGCGGCCCTCGAAGCCGTTGATGTGGTGCAGGTAGTTATTGCGGATCACGGTGCCGCACATGCTCCAGTTGCGGCCGGTGTAGATGGCGCCCGCGTCGTTGGACTCGTAGCAGACGCTATGGATCTCGTTGAACTCGATCAGGTGGTCATTGCCACCAAAGCCCATGCCCATGTGCGGCGCATTGTCGATCAGGTTGTGCGAGGCGCGGTTGCCCACCCCTTGCAGCGTGATGCCGGGGTTGTAGACCCGGTTCCAGCGGGCGTAATGATGCACGTGGTTGTTCTCGGCAAAGTTCCCACCCGGAGTCAGCGTCTGGCGGTCGCCGCCAGAGAGGTGGATGCCCCCCGCCGCGGTCTCATAGACGTCACAGCCGATGACGCCGTGTTCCGTGCCGGATACGCTCACGGCCGAACCGCCCGTGTTGCGGATGACGCAGCCCACCACCCGCATGCCACGGCCGCCCGAAATGACCACCGGCGTGCTGCGCGTTGCCTCCAGGATCAGGCCGCGGAAGGTGACGCACGAGGTTTCTTTGCAGGAGATCAGCGCCGGCAGCACCGACACCAGCGTCTTACCCTGCTCCAGCGGCGCCGGCGGCCAGAAGTAGAGCAGCCCGGCCGTGCGGTCCAGATACCACTCGCCGGGCGCATCCAGCTCGGCGAGCAGATTCAGCGCGTAGTACCACTGGTTCTTGCGGTAGCCGTAGCCGTGATAGGGCGGCTTGAGCGCGATGATGTGCTTCTCGGGGTCGATCGACTCGATCTGCTGGCGCTGGTCGGACCAGTCCCAGAACCAATACCCGTGCAGCCAGGCATCCGCCTCCCCGGCCCAGCGCGTCGGGCGCTCGCCGTCATAGACGAACTTGCCAATCTTGTCCCCGGGAATGCCGTGAATCTTGTGCGGCGCGCCACCGACCACATCGAGGACGCGCACGAAGCCCTCGTTGGGCCAGCGTGCCAGCGTCATGGGCTTGTCCTGAAAGAAGACCTCCAGCCGCTGCCCATCCGTCGCCACCTGGCCGAAGTCCTTGATCCCCAGCGCCTTCAGGTCGGCCTGCAAGACCTTGCCCCGGGCGCTCTCGTCGAGCCGCTGCAGCACCGCTGCATCCGTGACCGGCACGAAGTTCGTCACCTGCCGACCCCCGACCAGGCGCACTTCGGCGCCGCTGGCGGCGCGGTAGACGATGGGCGCTTCGGCGCTGCCCGAGTCCGCCGCCGTCAACTCCAGGGGCCGTGCCAACTCGTAGACCCCGGCCGCCAGCTCCACCACCACTCCGCCCGTCGGCAACGGCCCCGCCTGCTTGAGCTTGCGGACCTCGTCACGGGCCCGCTCCAGGGTGGCAAACGGCCCCGCGCCGTCCGCCCCCGCTGCCGCCGCCCGCCCCGACCCGCCGTCGTTACCCCCGGGCGCTACGTACAGCGCCAGCGGTGCCGCGGAGAGAAGAGAGCTCATGGCCAGGCCCGCCATACAGAGGAGATGAGGTACCGGCCGCTTCCGTGGTGTGTCCTGCCAGACATTCATGCTCATCGTGCGTATCCTTTTGAGTGTCCTTGGGCCGCCATACGTCCCGGGTGATCTCGTCAGCCATGGTTGGCGGCCTTGTCGCTGGGCTTCACCGCCTCGGGTGAGCGCGGTGCCCCTCCCCGACCCGCAAGCTTGCGCGGCTGATGCCGCACGAGCGGGGTCCCGCAGGCGGCCTCGAACTTGCGGATGTCCTCGCAGATAGCGTGGATCTCGTAGTTGAACCGGCGGGCGTGCGCGTTACGCACGCGCCGGACCGCGGCAACGATGGGATCGAGGTGGGTGTTCCTCACGTCCGGCTGCCTCGAGAATGGGCTTTCCTCTGGCCCGCTGGAGGGATCTTGCGCACGCCTTCCTGCCGCTGCTCTTCCTGCTGTTGGCGCATCAGTTCCGCCCCCAAGGACCTAACGTCGTAGTTGTGCTTCCTGGCGATGGCGTCCTTGGCCCGCCAGACTTCACGGAGTACCTCGTCACTCATCGGTCGTACCCCCCATCAGTTCTTCCGGCGTACAGATCTCTGGGCATGGGTGCCCAGCCAGCATGCAGATCGTCCGCATCGTCGGCTTCATCTCGGCATTGTCGATGTGCTTGCAGTTCCAAGTCAGCAGGTAGTCCATGGCGTGGACCGCGGCCAGGGCCACGTGCAGGGCGTCGTCCGTGGCCTTCGCCGGCAGCCCCCCCTCGCGGATGAGCCGTTCGCCCAGCGAAACAGCCTCAACCGTGACCTCGAGCCACGGGATGTCCCGCATGGCCTCGATACGTCGGGCGGCGGCCTCCGCATCGCCCTGTCGGACTTCCGCGAGGACAGCCCTGGAAACGAAGAGCTGAAACTTGCCGCGCCGAGTGCGCCACCACGCCGAGGTGACCTGCTGCCTCGCGACGACCACCGCATCCCGGCTTGGCCGGGCCGTCAGGTAGCTCACGATTGTCGTCTCAATATAGACCTTGGGCTTCATGTCGGCCCAGCCTCCCAGTCAGCGAGAGGTGCGAAGGCAGCGTCCGCATCGATAAGCAAGCGGGTCGCTACGCTCACCCCATCCCGCCAGTCCGTCGCCTCCACCGGCACTATCCTGGCCACCGCCTTACCCCGGCGCGTGACCACGACGATGTCCCCGTGCTTGACCTGGTCCAGCACCGCGGACAACCCAGCCCGCAGAGCGGTCACGTTCACTGCACGCATGGCCACTCACCCTCTGCATCCGCCGTTTGCATGCGCACACTATGTCCGTCTGAATGTGCGTTTGCGACCCGACAGCACCAGCATCCAGGGCTTTCCGATCCTGCTGCAAGTGCCGGGTCCCTGAAGTGGGTCGGACGCCAGGTCGATGGAGGGCGAGCGGCCCTAGGGGCGTATGCCCCCGCGAGCCGTGCCTGCTACAGGGATCTACCACACCACACGCGCGGCACGCCTCACGCAGAGGAGGGTAGCGGCGGGTCTCCAGACCTGTCGCAGGGGGACAGGTCTGGCAGACGGCCAGTAGCGGCCCCTACTCCAGCACGAAGCAGCCCTGGGTTGCCGCTGCGAACCGCCAACGAGGGTGGCCAGCATGTCGCGGGCTGCTGCCCGTCAACGGCTGTCGGGCCGCACCAGCTCCTGCATGAGGCCCGAGCGCCAGCCGACATGCTGCTCGCGCTGGACCGCAGCGAAGAACTGCGTGAAATCGTCCGGCGACAGGAAGTAGAAGTGGTAGCGCCAGGGCTCGCCGGTCTCCGTCAGGCGCGCGTTCAGCGTCTCGAAGTGCCTGAGACCGTCGCGGCACTTGGCCCGGTTGCGGTTCGAGTCGTCCCCTTCGGCCTTGATCTCGACGACAAGAATGGTGTGGCTCTCCTTCAGCCGGATGAAGAAGTCGGGGTTGAAGTGCTCGTTCGTCACGTGCGTCTTGCCGGTCCGGGCCGGCTTGTAGGAGTAGGGGAAGGCGTAGCCGCCCTGATTCGGCATCTTCACGAAGGCATCGAACATCTCGGCATGCTCGAACAGCAACTCCGAGAACAGCCGCTCCGGCTCGTGGCTGGCATAGTGTACATTCCACGGACACTTGAACTGGCGCAGGTCTATCTGCACTAACCGCGAACCAATGGCCTGGGCCTGTTCTGAGGCCTCCTTCCCCCACTCCGCAAACTGCTGCCGGAAGCGCTGGTACTGCTCCCACAGGTGCATTTCAGCCCCCGGAAACGGCGTGGCATCGCCGGTTACGTGCCAGACGCCGCCATGCTCCTTGAGCGTGCTTTCGGAGAACGCCTGCCGCCCCACCATGGCCAGATCTACAATGACCAGTTCCTTGGCCATCTGGCTGAAGCGCGGATGCTCAGCGCCGTCCTCCCGGAACATGGGACCAAACGCCTGCTGGAGCAGCAGCAGGTTCTCCCGGCTCAGGAACGTCGTGTCGTACCCGGCTTCCGCCAGACGCTCGACGACAAACTCCCGCAACCGCTTCTTGTGCCAGGCGCGGGCCAGCGCAACGTCCTTCTCGCGCAGGAACAACCGCATGATCTGGACGACGGCATCGATCTCGTACAGGTCGTGGTGCTCGATCTCGATGGCCAGGTTGCCGGTCTCGGAGAACCTCGAGACCTCGGTCGTGGTCCGGGCCTGGGGCCGGAACCGCACGTCGGGTGCGCGCGCTTTGGCGCCCTTGGTCTCGACCGTCTTCATCTCCGGCTCATAGCGCAGGTTATGCAGCGGGAAAACATACTGGATCCGGCGCGGATCATAGCCCCAGGATAGGGTGTTCTCGACCTCCAGCACCTCGACCAGCAGATTGGCAATCTGCTCTGACCACGCCTCGTGGTTGTTGATCGTGACCAGCGGTTCCTTGGTCAACCCCTGCGGAATTCGCAAGCCGCGGCCCAGGACCTGCGCAATCAGCAGCTTCGAGTTGAAGGCCCTCGACTCGTGCGGCACGATCTGGAAGACGTTCTTCACGTCCCAGCCCTCGGTGAGCATGCTGACCGAGACGATCCACTCGACCGGGCAGGCCCGATCATCCACCTGCCGCAGCAGAGCCAGGTTCCCATTCCGCCGCTTCTCCGGCGAGTCCTTGCCGCCACGGGGGCCGTAGGTCGCCTCGACCCGCCGTTTCGCTTCGGCCGCGCTCGGAATCCCGGATGTGACCCAGATCGCCTTGCGTTCCGCCTCGGTCGGCGGAATGCCTTCCTTGTCTGCCAGAAAGGTCACCAGTTCGCGCCAGACCTCGACACAGCGGGCGATCTCCTGCGTGACCACGATGGTGAGCGGCTTCAGTGTCGCCGAACCATAGTCCGCACGGTTCCTCTGGTGAATGGCGTAGGTCTTCTGCCAGTCATGCGCCTGGTAAGTGTCCTCCAGCTTGTAGTTCGGCTTCTTAACTACCTTGTCGGCAATCGCTTGCTTCAGCCCGTAACGGAACACCACGTCCGGGAAGTAGTCATCGCCAACGTACGCCGTGCCGGTCACATTCACGATGAAGCGGAAGCCGTAGCCCGGGTGCAGCAGGAACTTCATCCACTCCTTGAGTGCCTTGTCCTGAGCGCTGAACAGGTGGTGCGCCTCATCGTTGAGCACCAGGGTCCGCCCACCGTTGCCGCGGAAGCTGTCGGCGATGGACGAGTCGGCGCTCTCGTAGACGGCGTGGATGTTCTCGATGCAGATGTCGCCGACCTGCACCGTTTCGTTGCCGCGCCGGATGCCGGGGATGGCGTGGACGGCGCCCAGTTCCTTCATGATTGCGGCTAGTTCCGGCTGGCCTGCCAGCGCGGTGAACTTCTCCAAGAGCCCTTCCTCGATGGTCAACGACGGGCACAGTACCAGCACTCGGTCCACCAGTCCTTCCGCCAAGGCAACCGTCGCCAGGCCGTACATGACGTAGCTCTTGCCCGTGCCGGTGGCCAGGTCGAG
>CAILKC010000292.1 GCA_903834675.1 uncultured Victivallales bacterium
TGGGACAAGATCATCTACGCCAATCCCATCAAAGCCAACGATACCCTGCGGGAACTCGATCAGTACCGGGCACTGGTGACCTACGATAACGAGGAAGAGATCAAGAAGATCAAGAAGCACGCGCCGCACACCGGGCTCGCCCTGCGCCTCAAAGTCCCCAATACCGGCGCCATGGTCGAACTCTCCTCCAAATGCGGCGCGGCGCCCGGGGAGGCGGTGGATCTGATTCTCGCGGCGCACCAGGCGGGCCTGGTGGTCGAGGGCCTGAGCTTCCACGTCGGCAGCCAGACTACCAACTTTGATAACTTTGTGCAGGCCATCAACTTAGCCGCCAGCGTGTTCGAAGAGGCCAAGGCCCGCGGCTACACGAAGATGAACCTGCTGGACATCGGCGGCGGCTTCCCCGCCCCCTACGACGCCAGCGTGAAGCCCTTCAGCGAACTGGCTCGGAAGATCAACGCCGAGCTGGATCGGCTCTTTCCTAAGGACATCGAGATCCTGGCCGAGCCCGGGCGCTTTATGGTCGCTACGGCGGCGACCGCCATCGCTAAGATCATCGGCAAGGCGGTGCGCGATGGCAAGCTCTGCTACTACGTCGACGACGGGGTCTATAACACCTTCTCTGGCATTATTTTCGATCACTGCCACTACCACATGGAGTCGTTCAAGAAGGGGCCTCGGCAGATTTGCACCGTCTTCGGCCCAACCTGCGACGCTCTGGACGTGATCTCGATGTCCGAGGAACTCCCTGCCGACCTGGAGCGCGGAGACCTGCTTTTCAGTCGCAACATCGGCGCCTACAGCGTCGCTTCGGCTACCCACTTCAACGGCTTCCCGCCAGCCAAGGTCGTACACATTAACCTATAGAGGGTCGGGGGCGGGAACGCCGCCATCACCGGCACGGCAACCGCGGTTCTCATTCTGGTATGTCTGGCCCCAGCCGGGGGCCCTGCTGAACCCTGACCCTGAGTAGTCACTACCATGGCTGATCTGACCGTCAATCTGGCGGGACTGACTCTACGCAACCCGGTCATTGCCGCCTCGGGTGCGTTTGGGTATGTGCAGGAGTACGCCGATCTGGTGCCCATCGAACGCTTGGGCGGGGTCACCGTCAAAGGGGTTTCGCCGTTCCCCTCGCACGGCAACCGCACGCCCCGTACGGCCGAGGTGTTCGGCGGCATGCTCAATGCCATCGGCCTGCAGAACCCGGGGATTGACGCCTTCATCGATAAGCCCCAATATCTCCCTTATCTGCGGACGCTGCCGACCGCCGTGATCGTGAACATCTGGGGGCGCACGCTGGCGGACTACGTCGAAGTGGCCCGTCGGCTCGAGGCGGAGAGAACCGGCATCGCGGCGCTCGAGATCAACATTTCCTGCCCGAACATCAAGGAGGGCGGCATCGCTTTCGGGACGGATCTTGCGATGGCCGCCCGGGTGGTCGCCGCGGTCAGGGCGGTCACGACGCTGCCCCTGGTCACCAAGCTCAGTCCGAACGTGACCCGCATCGGCGATTTCGCCCGTGCGGTGGTCGACGCGGGGTCCGAGGTGATATCGCTGATCAACACCCTGCCCGCCATGGCCATCGACATCGAGTCGCGCCGGCCCCGCCTGGCCAACGTCACCGGTGGCCTCAGCGGACCGGGCATCAAACCCATCGCCGTACGCCTGGTGTATGAGGCGCGCAAGGCCGTTGCGGTGCCCATCATCGGCATGGGGGGTATCACCTGCGCGGCCGACGCCATCGAGTTCATGCTGGCCGGGGCGAATGCGGTGGCCGTCGGGACCGCCATCTTCAGCGACCCGGGCTGCCTGGTGCGGATCGTCGACGGCATCCAGGAGTACCTCGACCGGCATGGGATCCGCAGGGTTTCCGAACTGGTCGGCGCCGTCATCGTCTGAGCCGCGGGAACTCAGCAGACCCCTGCTGCCAGCGGCGTTGAGGCATGACCCTTGCCGAACGCGGGCGCTCTTGGGGGAGACTTCCGGCGGGACGTGTCGCGAATGCCAGACGCCGCGGAGCGCTGAAAGCGCGGCCATTCCTCAGCCCAGGGCAGCGCCCTGGGAA
>CAILKC010000293.1 GCA_903834675.1 uncultured Victivallales bacterium
ACGGCGGCAAGGGCGCTATGGCGTGCCTCCTGGCGGCAGCGCGCAACGAGATTCAGCCCACCGAGAAGAAGGGTGAGCTGGTCCGTATCGCGCTCCGGGCGATGGCGACCGAGCCCGACGACCGCTACGCGGAGGTGAAGGCCTTCCAGCAGGCCCTGCGCGACTACCGCCAGCATGCCGAAAGCATCGCTCTGGCGACCCAGGCCAAGGAGCATCTGGCGCAGGTGCAGCAGGCCCAGGCGGGGGCTGTTTACCGCGAGTGCAACGAGGCCATCTCGGGCTACCGGCAGGCCCTGGCGCTGTGGGCCGGCAATGGGCCCGCGGTCAAGGGCCTGCGCCGGGCCCGCGAGACCCTCGCCCAGCGCGCCCTGGCCCGCGGCGACCTGGCCCTGGCCCGCTCAGAGGTCGACGCCATCCGGGCTGAGTGCCAGGAGTTCGCGCTGGAAGCTGGAACCGGTCAGGAGTCCCGCCTTCAGGCGGTCCCCGTTCCAGCAGAAAGACCGCCTGAAGGCGGGACTCCTGACTGCGCGGACCAGAGGTCCAGACTTCCCGAGCCGACCGCCCTGGCCGAGCAGGTCAGGGCGGCGATGGGGCTGGCGGCCCGGCGCGAGCGTGTGGGCCGGCTGAGCCGCATCGCGGCGCTGGCCGCCGGCTGCATCGTGATCGTGGTCTCGGTGAGCGCCTACCTCATCACCCGGCGCCAGCGCGAGGCAGCGGAGGCCGCGCGCGTCCGCGCCGAGGCCAGCGAGAAGACGGCCGTGGCGGCCAAGGCCCAGACCGAACAAGCCCTGGCCGAAACTCAGCGCGAGAACTATGGCAACGTCATCGCCCTGGCCGACCGCAAGATTGCCGCCGGCGAGATCGCCCAGGCCGAGGAGATGCTCTGGAATACGCCCAAGGAGTTGCGCGGCTGGGAATGGGGCCGCTGCCTGTTCCTCTGCCACCAGGAGTTGCTGACCCTGAGGGGGCATGCGTCCGAAGTGCGCAGCGTCGTCTTCTCTGCGGACGGCTCGCGTTTGGTGAGTTCAGACATCGCAGGGGCGCGGGTCTGGGACGTGACCACGGGCCGAGAAATCCTGTCTCTGCCGAGTACAGCCTATGTGTTCTGTGCCACGTTCTCGCCCGATGGCAAGCGCGTGGCCACCGGCCACGGTGAGGGATCCGTCGTGCTCTGGGATGCGTCCTCCGGGGTCAAGCTTCAGACCCTTTCCGGGCACAAGACGTGCGTCTGGGCCATCGCTTTCTCGCCGGACGGCAGCCGCATCGCCAGTTCGGAGAGGGACGAGCCTGGCCTGGTAAAGGACTGCGAGGTCTTTGTCTGGGACGCGGCCACGGGGCAACGCCTGCTGGCTCTGCAGGGCCACCGTGCCGGTATCGGTTCCGTGAGTTTCTCTCCGGACGGCCAACGGCTCGTAACCGCGGCCACGGAAGGCACGGTACGGATCTGGGAGGCGAGGACCGGCAAGGAACTTCTAGCCATAGGCGTTCCCAGGTCCTACAGCCAGAACGCTGTGTTCTCCCCGGACGGCGCCAGCGTCTGCATCGGGCTTGGCGATAGAGACCTGGGGATGTGGGACGCCGCGACGGGTAAGAAACGGGTGACGTTCAGCGGCTATACGGGTGGCGTGACCTCGGTTGTCCTGTCGGTGGATGGGGCGCGCGCCGTGACCGCCAATGTCGACAGTACGGCCAGAGTCCATGATACCAAGACCGGGAAGGAGCTGCTCTGCATCAAGGCCCAGGCCCCCGTGCTCTCGGCGGCCCTGGCGCCCAACGGCAGGCTGCTGGCGACCGGCGGGGCGGACGGCGCCATTCGCTTGTGGGATGCGACCCGGGAGGGTGGGACCATAACCCTCGCGGGGGCCGCGGCGGGGTTCGTGGCGGGACACTCCCGGCTGGTCACGGCCGGCTGGGGGCCGATCCGCTCGTGGGACGCGGCGACCGGCCGACGTCTGCGGGAGGTCGGCCAGCTTGGCCCCGTCTCCGCCTGCGCCCTGTCCGGCGACGGGCTCAGACTGCTGACGGGCCACGAGGATGGCAAGGCGGCCCTCTGGGACGTGCAGACCGGGACCAAGCTCCTCGACCTGGTCGGGCACGCGGAGCGGGTCCAAGCGCTCGCTTTTTCGCCCGACGGGACGCGCCTGGTGAGCAGTGCCGGACACTATGCGAAGAGCGGCGAGGCGAACACGGTGTTGGTCTGGGACGCTGCCACCGGGCAGCGGCTCTTCGCCCTGCAGGGCCACAAGAAGTTGGTGTGGTCAGTGTGCTTCTCCCCGGACGGTCAGCGGATCCTCACCGGGGGCGGTGACGGCAAGGCCCGGATCTGGGATGCCGCCAACGGGCAGGAGCAATCGGTGTTTTGCCCGACAACACCGGCGGGGAATCCCGGCGGGGTGATGGCGGTGGCATTCTCACCCGACGGGCGGCGGATCGTGACCGGGCACTGGGCGCCCGTCACGGTCATCTGGGACGTCGGGAGTGGGCAGCAGCTCCGCATCTTGACCGGCCACACCACTCCCCTGATGTCCGTGGCGTTCTCGCCCGACGGTCGTCGGGTCTTCACCACGGCGCGAAACAGTAGTCCGCGGGTATGGGATGCGGAGACAGGTCGAGAACTCCTGGCCGTGCAGTGTCCCAACGGCTACCCATTGGCCGACGTCTCCGCCGACGGTCGCTCCCTGGCGCTGGGCGTACTCGATGTCACTCTCATCCTGAACACCCTCGACTGGGGCCTCTCCCGTGAGGACATCGGGCCCTGGAAACTCGCGACCTACCAGACCTGGCTGGCGGAAAACGCCCCGGCGCCGACGCCATGAGCCCCAGCGACGTTGGCTGGAGCGGCCGCGGCTCGCGGCCACTGCCGACCCGACGGTCGGCGGTCCCGGAGCATGGGGTGGCCGCGGCTCGCGGCCGCCCCGCTGCCATCCACACAGGTTATGTGTTACCTCATTCTGTGTTCAGCCTGGAGGTACCCCATGAAGAACGTGACCTTGGCGGTGGATGAGAAGCTGCTCGAGGAAGGCCGTCGTTACGCCCGGCAGCATCGCACCTCGCTGAACGGGCTGTTGCGCGACCTGTTGCGGCGCACGGTCAGCGAGACCGGCGAGACGTGGACAGACGAGTGCATTGGCAAGATGGACCGGGCGGGCGGACGGTCCGGCGGCAAGACCTGGAAGCGCGGAGACCTCTACGATGTCTAAAGCCTTCCTGGACACCAACGTGCTTGCCTACGCCTGCGACCACGATACCCCCACCAAGCGGGACACGGCGCAGCGCCGGCTGAGACAGGTGGCCAGCGGGGTGGCGCCCTGCATCTCGACCCAAGTCCTGCAAGAGTTCTATGTGGTGGCTGAAGACCTGCAGGCCGCATCGCCGCCGCTCTGACGCTGCCGTTTTGGAGTGCGCGTGGCAAGTCCTGCTGGTCAAGCAGGACGCGACACCGCTTTGGCTGGCCGCGCAGCGGCCGCTGGGTGCTCCGCGCCCTCTGAAAGCGGCGTCAAGCCGCCGCAGTCCAAAGATCGCCTGGCGGCGCTCGGCCCTCGACGGCGGCGTGCCGCGGTTCCGGTTGTGGGTCAGGGGCTCGGCAGGTAGATTACCCGAAACAGTCACCCCTCTGCCGACAACACCCGGTCGCCCATGCCTGACACCGACATTCTCGACAACCTGACCGACGCCCAGCGCGAAGCCGTGACGCACCTGGAGGGCCCCCTGCTGGTGGTGGCCGGGGCGGGCTCGGGCAAGACCCGCGTGGTGACCCGCCGAATCGCCTACCTCATCAGCCGCGGGGTCTGGCCGAACCAGGTCCTGGCCATGACCTTCACCAACAAGGCGGCCCGCGAGATGGTCGAGCGGGTGCAGGCGCTGACCGGCGAGCGCCCGCCCTGGGTGGGTACCTTCCACTCGGCCTGCGCCCGCTTCCTGCGGCGCGATCTGGACAAGCTGGAGGATGGCCGTACCGGACAGTTCACCATCTACGACGACGACGACCAGTTGAGCGTGATCAAGCTCTGCATGAAGGAAGTCGGCCTCAACCAGCACGACGTCGCCCCGGCGGCGGTGCGCGGACGCATCTCGCGGGCCAAGTGCGCCATGGAAGACCCCGAGAGTCTGGCTGGCGATTCGGGGTGGAACTCCAATCAACTCGCCAACGTCTTTGCGGCCTACGAACGGCGCCTGCGGGAACTCAACGCGGTGGACTTTGACGACCTGCTCCTGCTGGTGGTCAGATTGCTGGATGGCAACCCGGCCCTGCGCGACATCTACCACAGCCGTTTTCGTTTCCTGCTGGTGGACGAGTACCAGGACACGAACCACCTGCAGTATGTGCTCATGCGGCTGCTGACCGGGGCGGCGGAGAACGTCCACGTCACCGGCGACCCGGACCAGAGCATCTACTCCTGGCGCGGCGCGGAGTACCGGAACATCATGGAGTTCCAGCACGACTTCCCCGCTGCGAAGCTGGTGCGGCTGGAGCAGAACTACCGTTCGACGCAGCTCATTCTGGCGGCAGCGAACGAGCTGATCAGCTTCAACACGCACCGCATCGAGAAGGAGCTGTTCACCGAGAACGACCTCGGCGTGCCGGCGCGGGTGGTGAAGTTGGCGGGGGACCGCGACGAGGCCGAATGGGTGGTGGAGCGGGTGATGGAGTTGCGGCTCGAGGGGGTCAGCCTGCGCGACATGGCGATCTTCTACCGTACCAACGCGCAGTCGCGGCCGCTGGAGGACCAACTGCTGCGGGCCAGCCTTCCCTATCAGCTCATCGGTGGCACCCGCTTCTACCAGCGCAAGGAGGTCAAGGATCTGCTGGCGCACCTGCAGTTGCTGGTGAATCCGCGCGACGCGGTGGCCTTGCACCGGGTAGCGGGGTGCCGGGCGGCGGGGATGGGCGCGAAGAGCATCGAGGCGATCCTGGCCCAGAGTGCCGCCGACGGGGTGGCGCCCATGGATTTGCTGGCTGATCCGGACTTCCGGCGGCGCTACCGCGGGCGCTGCTCGGTCAAGATGGCCGCCTTTGCCGAGTGGTGCCAGGCCCTCCGGGCCATCCCCGTCAGCCCGGTCGGCAACTGCGTCGAGACCGTGCTCGAGCACTCAGGCCTGCTGCCGCTGTATGAGGAACGCGAAGACCGCGATCCCTCGGCCGGAGACCGCATGGACAACCTGCGGGCGCTGGTCGACCGGGCCTGCGAGTATCAGGAGGAACACCCCGAAGCCACGATCGAGGCGCTGCTGCAAGAGGTCGCGCTGGTCTCGGATGTGGATACGCACGACCCGGAGACCGAATGCCTGTCGCTGATGACGCTGCACGCCTGCAAGGGCCTGGAGTTCCCCTACGTGTTCGTGGTCGGCGTCGAGGAGGGCTACCTGCCGCACCTGAACGCCAAGGACAACCCGGAGGCCATCGAGGAGGAGCGCCGTCTGCTCTACGTCGGGATCACGCGGTCGCGCCAGGCGGTCTGTCTGACCCACGCCGCCACGCGCTTCCTCTGGGATGGGGTGCAGCCGCGGGCGCCGAGCCGTTTCCTGAAGGAGCTGCCGAACACCCACGTCGAGCGCCTCAACCTGGCCGGTAACGCGCGGCGCTGGTCCACCTGGTGAGCCCGCAGGACGTCGCGGTATCCCCACTGGCCCTGGAGCCCGCGATGCCAAGCCCGTTTCGGGCAGGTTCGCGGTATCCCCGGTGGCGCCGCCCGCGTGCTTTCCCTGGAGCCCGCGATGCCAAGCCCGTTTCGGGCAGGTTCGCGGTATCCCCCGTCTGCAAGACCGCCGTCTGCAAGACCGCCGTCTGCAAGACCGCCGTCTGCAAGACCCTCGAGACGGCGGACGGCGAACTACGCTGCTACCTCTCGCCGCGGGCAGGTGAGGTACACGACGAAGCCGACGCCGAAGCAGACCAGGTTGCAGATCACCGGCCAGAGCAGGAAGCTCACTCGGGCGGCGTCCTTGGGAATCGGGTAGGTGAAGGCCAGGCTGGGGCTGACCTGCAGGAAGAGCATCAGCACCAGCAGGCAGGCGTAGGAGGCCACGACACCCAGCACGCCGGCCCAGGGGTTGACCTTGTGCGGCAGGAAGGCCAGCGCCATCAGCCCGAGAATGCCACAGGTGGATACCGCCATCACCTTGCTCCAGACGATCTGCGCCAGCTCGATCTGCATGAACAGAATCGCCATCACGATCGCCAGCAGGCCCCAGATCAGCACCAGAGACTTGGCGACGAAGAGGTAGTGCCGGTCCTCCTTGCCCTTGCCCCAGAAACGCTTGTAGAAGTCCTCCAGACATACCGCCGAGCAGGAGTTCATGCTCGAGGAGATGGTCGACATGGCTGCGGCGAAGAAGGCGGCAATGACCAGTCCGGCCAGCCCAGCCGGCATGCGCGTGACCACGAAGTAGGCATACAGCGAGTCCAGACGCTTGGCATCCTTGAGCAGGTCGACGGCCGGATCCGGGTTCGCCTGGTAGTAGACAAACAGCGCCACCCCGATGAAGTAAAACAGGTAGCCCAGCGGGATGTAGCCCAGGATCGACATCCAGACGCTGACATTGGCCTTGCGCGTCGACTCCGCGGTGAGGTAACGCTGCGTCATCTCCTGCTGCGTGGCGTAGATGCGGACCGTCTCGAAGAGCGTCTGCAACACCAGCCAAGCGGTCACGACCTGGGTTAGGTCACCACTCCAGTTGAAGGTACGGAACTTGTGGCTGGCCTGGGCCGCGGCCCAGAAGTCGACCCCGGGCGCGAAGATGAAGAACAGGGTGGCGACCGCGCCGATGACGAAGATGAACACCTGGATGACATCGGTCCAGATGACGCCCTTGATCCCCCCAAGCACGGTGTAGACGACGCAGACCAGCCCCATCACCACAATAGTGCCGATGAGGTGGGCGCCGGTGACCACGCAGAAGGCCAGAGCCGGCAGAAAGAGCACCAGCCCCATGCGGCCTACCGAGAGCAGGATGAAGCCCACCGCCGCAATCAGCCGCGAGGACACATGGATGCGGCGTTCGAGAAACTCGTAGACACTCAGGCAGCCGGACTCGCGGAAACGCGGCAGGACAAAGCCCGTAATCAGCAGCGCGGTCACCAGCAGGAAGGGCAACTGCACCGTCCAGATGAAGTCCGCCGCCCCAAACGACACCGCCGGCAACGCCATCATCGTCAGCGAGGATAGGTACGTCCCCAGCAGCGAGATGCCCACCAGCCAGTGATGCACCTTGCCATCACCGGTGAAGTAGCCAGCCGCCCCCCCCGACGAACGGCCGCACCAGATGCCGACAAACAGCATGGCAGCCAGGTAAACCACCAGCACCGCGTAGTTGATGACGCCGAAATCGGGATGTGGCAGCGCAGCGAGGCTAGGTGGCATGGTTGTCGTCCTTGTTCCGGCTGTGGCGGCGCGGCGGGCGCAAGGCGCGGCCCGGCCCTTGCCTCGGTCTCCGGCGCCCACTGCGGGGTCCGCGGCGCCAGTGCGGCTAACCTAACGTCGACGGCGGCGCCTTTCTAGCTGGCAGCCAGCACGTCGCGGACCCACTCCCGCAGGCGCCGGCGTTCGCTGGTATCGCGCAGGACCCAGGAATCGGTGTGGTTACGGTAGCGCAGGTCAACGAAGGTGAAGCGTCCCTGAGGGCAGGCGGCGGCCAGGTACGCCTGGGTGGCTTCGGTCGAGACCTCATGGCTGATGAACTGGGGTCGACCGCCCAGGCGTCCGAGCCGTACCGCCGCCTCCGCGCGGTCGCTGCCCTCGTAAGCCCACGGGCGCCCCCCGTCATAGTGGCTGTGGCAGACGAAACCACACCAGAGGGCGGCGATCGCGTCATCGTGCAGGCCGAT
This sequence comes from uncultured Victivallales bacterium, assembly GCA_903834675.1. The sequence continues at coordinate 7,826 of CAILKC010000293.1, forward strand.
GTAGTTGCAGGCGATGGCGCCGCGCGAGAACCCGGCCAGGAACACCGCCTGCGGATCGCCGCCGTACTCCCGGCACACCTGCGGCACCACGCGGGTGCAGTAGGCCACGGTCGCATCCACATCTCCCCACCACTGCAACTGGTTCTGCTGGCGGTCGGGGCTGATGTAGGGCAGGCAGAGCCAGAGGAAGCCCTTGCCGCCGCTGAGGCCATAGCCGAGGCTGCAATCCTCGACCTTGCCGGTGCAGGTATCGCCAAACGAGTTCTGGTAGGGCCCGTTGCCAGCGTATTCCACGATCACCGGGTAGCGCCGACCGGGCTCCCAGTCCACCGGCAGGTAGAGCGCCTGGTGAACCGCGCTGCCAGCGTACTCCGGGGGGACGGCCTTCACCCGTTTGCCGGGGGCCGGGGCGCCCTCGGTCATGGGTGGCACGGTCAGATCCTGCGGCACGCAGCGGATGTCCGGCAGCTCTTCGGCCTTGGCACTCATGGTTGCCCCACCTGGGCATCGCCGCCCGTCTGGACCGTCCCCCCGGCACGCTGCGTGCTCTGCGCCCAGGTCGAGAAGGTGAACTCCTGCCCCACCGTGACGTTCAGGACCGGTTCCCCGGCCAGCTTCACCCGTGATCCACCCCCGGGCAGCGCGGTCACCGCTTCGATCTCGTAGGCGCCATCCGTCGCGTCTCGGATGATGAGCAGACAGCCGGCATGCACTCCCGGCGGCAGAGCGGCGTCGGTATCGACGCTGGCGGCGGCCGCGTCCACGGCCGTAATCCGGCCGCTGACGGGCCGCGGCGAGCGCAGCGACAGCTCCCCTGCCCGCGCCTCGGCCCCATTCAGCAGCCAGAGAACCGTCTGCGTGGGCGTCCGGCTCAAGAAGGCCTGCTGACCGCGGAAGCGGAGTTCGCCGCATTGCGTCAGCCCGGCCGCGCTGGCGGCCTCGCCGGTGACCACGAGGTCGTCGATGTCCGCGCCCCGGATACGCACGGCCTGTGCCTCGCCCTGCTCGCAGCTCACGACCTCGGGACTGACGCTGAAGCGGGCGCCGTCCGTGTAGACCGGCTGAATCACCGAGACAAAGGTGTTGGCGGGGCCGTTGCGGCGCACGACGGCCACTTGCAGTTCGCGCTTCTCCCAGGGGTTCTTGCGGTCGCGGAGCCCGGGCGCGGTGAGGTGGAAGAGGGTCGAGCCGGGCTGGCCCTGCATATCCAGACACACCCCACTGCCACCCTCCAGCCAGCGGAGCTGTATCGCCTCTGCCGTCGGGAGGGCCTGCGCCTGCCGCACCCAGGTGGCGCCAGCCTGTGCCGACACCACGGGCCCCGCCCAGGCTTCCCACGCCAGCGCGGGGCCGCTGAACTCTTGGCCCGCCCCGTGGATGGCGAAGTCATGCACCTTGCCGCCGGCCACGCGGAAGACATCCACGACATAGCGTCGCCCGGGGCCGTGGTCCACCAGCGACACGGTGCGCTCGTAGCGCGTTGCCTGGGCGTACACCGCCGGGGCCGCGGCCACGATGGTCTGGATCGGCCCACCCGCCGCAAACGCCAGCAACTGGCCGGCCTCGCGGGCCTGGGGCTGGCCGTCGATCAGGACCTCGTTGTGACAGAGCGTCGCCTTGTTCCAGGGCGTGAACTCGTGGCGGGCCCCCAGGTAGCCCTGGTCGGTGATCAACTCGGCGCCATTGTCATAGTAGATCAGGTTCAGCTTGTCGGGGTGCCCATGCCCAGAGCAGAAGGGACCGTAATCGAGATAGAGAGCGGCCGCCTCGGCGCCGCTGCCGGCACGCAGGATGGCGAGCCCAAGCCCAGGCCGGACCAGACTGGGCGCGGCCAGGTCGAGCGGCTGCACGCCGTCGAGACGCGCCTCTGGTTCCCGCCGGAAAAGAGCGTACTCGTCACCCGCGGCAAAGCTGCCGCCGTAGGCCTGGGCCAGCAAGCGCCGGTTGGCCTCAGTCGGATACCAGTGGTAGTTGGTCTCGACGTGCTGAGCGCTGTAACGCACTCCCGCGGCCGAATCGTTGATCGGCGGCGCGGTCCCGTCGGGCAGCAGAACCTGTAGCTGCGCGGTGTAGATCTTGCGCAGCACGGCGTCTTGCCGCAGATCGAGTGCGGTAAAGCGGTCCGGACCCGTGTACGTCGGCGGATCGCTGTACCCCTGCAGGATCTCCGAACAGCCATACAAGGGCCCTAGAGCCATGCTCTCGTACGAGGAAGAGCCATCCTCCCAGTGGCCATCGCGGAAGAAGTAGGCGCGCACAAACCCGAGGAAGCCCTCCGGCGCGCTGCTGGCCCAGCGCACGGCCTCGTGGTCTCCCAGGAGGACCCCGAGCCAGGCGCCGCAGGTCATGGCCGCCGGCCCATCGTTGATGCAGCAACCGCGTGGCGAGGTGGCGGTAAACAGCCGCACCGCCTCCCGGAAGGCGCCGTTCTCAATCAGCGCCTTGTCCGGCTCGGTCAGGCAAGCGTTGTTGTAGATGAGGTCGTAGCACAGCGCCAGTTGGGAGAACGTGCCCGCGTCGTGCAGCTTCCAGCCGGAGAGCTTGCCAGATTGCAGATTGCTATAGTCGCGGTAGAAGCGGGTCCAGTCGTGAGGCACATAGCCCGGGTAGACCTCGGCGACGCGGCGGAGGACCTTCACCGCCCTCTCGGCGTAGGCTCGCTCGTCGGTCAAGGCGTAGACTTTGCCCAAGGCGCCCAGGGAGGAAAGCTTGACGATGCGCTCGTAGCGCAGACGGCCACTGATGCGGTAGCGGCGACCCTTGGCCCCTTCGTGGAAGCAGTACTCGACCTTCCGCCCCAGGGGGTCACGCAGGGTCTCGCGACCGTTCTCGGGGTAGTCGGCGCTGGGTAACACCAGGCCGCAGCGGGTGCATTCGATGCGCATATCGGGGAGGCACTTCCAGGCGTAGTCCCAGTTGGCGTCGCATTTCGGGCAGAACAGCGTGCGGTTCGGCGTCAGTTCGGGAATCCAAAGCGGCAGGTCGGCCTCGGGCACCTGCATCCAGAACTCGGCGGCTTTACGGAAGTTAGCCAGCAGGCCCTGCGCCCACTCATGGCGCCGGATATTCTCCCGGGCCCGGACGAGGTCGGCCTCGCGATAGAGCCCGCAGGGATGTCGGACCGTGGCCGGTGGCAGGGGCGTGCGATCGTACCTCGAGATGAAACCCTCGGAGAACGCCAGGTCATCATACCAGGCATCCGTCTGACCGCCCGTCCAACACGAGGCCAGCAGCGTGGCCCGAACCGCGCTGACCGGCGAGATGGCCGTGGAAAGCAGGTGCTCCCAGCGACCGCTGGCCGTCCCCGAAAAGGAAAACACCCCGCCCTCCTGGATGCGTTTGCCGTCCTGATCCCAGAACTCGATGTACAGCGAGCCATTGCTGCCCACCGGGGCACGGAACCACCACCTCGCCGAGTAGTCCGTCTCGGGTTTGACGGGAATCATGGGGCTGCGCAGTCCGCAGGCGAGCTTGTTGCTGGCGTCAACCAGGTGCAGCCCAAGTTGGCCGGTGCGCGCCGCGGCGCCCAGCAGCTCGAGCCGATTCGGTGCTTCGCAGGCCTGGACGGTCCAACCCGGTGGGAGCTTTCCCGCTGTACCGTCCTCAAAGGAGGTCTGGAACAGCGGCTCGGCGGCCAGGGCCGAAAGAAGGCTCGTGTACACGGCCGCAAGCACGATGCAGCCGAGGCGTAGCAAGAAACCTAAGGGCATTGGGTGTCCTCTTCGGAAGCCGGGTTCAGCAGCCCGTTCGCGTCATTCGGCAGCGCCCAAGACTGCGGCCCGTGCGAACCCGGCCGCTATGGCACATTGCCCGATCCCGCGTGGACGCATCGCTGCTTCTTGTTTGGTGTCGGCGGTAAGGTAGCACGTCATTGCCCCAGGGCGGCAAGGGCGGACGACTCGCAGACAACGGCAAGCGCGCCCGTTGTCTTGAAGCCCTGCCAAATGGGCTCACGAACTTGCCCTTTCTCTTTCTGCTGCGGTTCTTCCTCGCGGGTTCCAACCCCGCCCAGGTGGAGGCGCTCATTAAGGATCTCGCGGGCGACAACCCAGCCCCTCCGCTCCGCCCGCAGGGCGTGGAGGTCGGCGGGCCGTCATGCCGCACGGCAGGACTTCCGCCGTCTCACCGTCGGGACGGCTCGACCAGGTCGTTCGAAGCTACACGCGCGGAACGTGACCCTGGCTGACTTTACGCGGGTCCACCTCCGGCTCCGGTTCTGCCATCGCAGCGTGCAACCATCCGCAGTCGGCTAGGTCAAAACGTCAATCGACCAACCGGGCTGCCTGGCTTGGCACAGCGTGTGTCGTCAGCGCGACCGGGTTGGGAACTCACCCCCACAGCAGGACCGTACCGCGATGCAGATCACACTCCACAAGAAGACCGTGTCCTTCACCCCTGACTCCCCCGAGGAGCGCGCCAAGCTGCAGGCCGTCTGGCGCCTGCTGGTTGATTGCAACGGCATCAGCCGGCACCTCGCCCCCATCGGCGAGTTCGTACCGCAGAAGGGCAACCAGGCCGCTCAGTTTGTCATCGAGGGCCCCGGTGCCGATGAACTCCCGGAGTTCCCGGCCGTCGTCGTCGAGGTCGCTTGCAAGGTCTACTGCAAGACCTGCAACCGCATGCAGGATCTGAAGCCGGGTCAGCGGATTCCGCCCTGCTGCGGCAAGCTCATGGAGATCATGGACTGAGGCGCCTGGCCGCAGGCGAGGCGGTGGAGCCCACCGCATCTCCAGCGGCCATTTTGGAGAGGCGCCTGGCCGCAGGCGAGGGCGGGGGAGCCCACCGCAGCTCCAGCGGGCATTTTGGAGAGGCGCCTGGCCTCAGGCGAGGGCGGGGGAGCCCACCGCAGCTCCAGCGGGCATTTTGGACAGGCGCCTGGCCGCAGGCGCGGGCGGGGGAGCCCACCGCATCTCCAGCGAACCGCGGCGGTGGAGCCCACCGCATCTCCAGCGGGCATTTTGGACAGGCGCCTGGCCGCAGGCGCGGGCGGTGGAGCCCACCGCAGCTCCAGCGGGCATTTTGGAGAGGCGCCTGGCCTCAGGCGAGGGCGGGGGAGCCCACCGCAGCTCCAGCGGGCATTTTGGACAGGCGCCTGGCCGCAGGCGCGGG
>CAILKC010000294.1 GCA_903834675.1 uncultured Victivallales bacterium
CTGTCGGTATGCCGCCCCGGCAGGGCTCAATCTCGTTTTGGATTCCATTCCCAGGGCGGTGCCCTGGGCTGAGGAATGGCCGCGCTTTCAGCGCTCCGCGGCGTCTGGCATTCGCGACACGTCCCGCCGGAAGTCTCCCCCAAGAGTCAAGGGACCCGTTCTGCTCGCCGGACGCGGAGACGATCGAAACAGAAGCCCCTACGGAACTGACCTGCGCCCGTCCGCCGGGCGTCACTGGACAACCGGGCTGCGCGCACGCTATAGTTCTAGGGTTAAGGGTTGCTAAGCCTCCACCGCCCGCCGCCTCGAACCGTGGGAGTGTGCATCGTGGCAGCGCAGCATTCAAGAGTCCCTGTCCGCCGCTGGGCCGACCGGCTCGCCGGGGTCGTCGCCGGTCTCTTGGGAGGATGGATCGTGAACGCGGAATCCGCTCGCCCCCCCGCTGTGGCCGGGTCCTTCTATCCGGCCAGTGCCGACGAACTGCGCCGCGAGGTCAAGGGCTATCTTGACGCCGTGCCGAACCCGACCGTCGACGGCGAGGTCGTCGGCATCCTGGTTCCGCATGCCGGCTACCGCTACTCCGCGGCAGTGGCCGCCTACGCCTACAAGGCCTTGGCCGGCGCCACCGCCAAGCCCGATACCGCCATCATCATCGGCCACGATGCCAACGCCCGCGGCATCGTGGCGGTGCTGTCCGACGCCGACGCTTTCGAGACGCCACTGGGGCCTGTCGCCGTCGACACCGAACTGGTCGCGGCCCTCGCCAAAGCGAACCCCGGCATCATCGTGCGCAATGAGATCCACCGCCGCGAACACTCCGTCGAGGTGCAACTGCCCTTCTTACAGATTCTTCTGCCCGGCTGTCGCATTGTCCCCATGCTTTTCGGGGAGCCGACGGCGGAAAACTGCCGCATTCTCGCCGAGGCCCTGGCCGCCAACGCCGGCCAACGGCGGCTCCTGCTCATCGCCAGTACCGACCTCTGCCACTACCCGCCCGACACCGTCGCGGTCGGATTGGTCAAGGAAACCATGGCCACCGTCGAGACGATGGATGTGCCCGCGCTGTTCGCCTATCTCGGCGAGGCGAAACGCCGCCTGGCCGCGGACCAGGTGCAGACCGCCATGTGCGGCAGCGGCGGCGTCGGCACGGCGCTGACCTACGCCCAGGCCCGCGGACCCGCTGCCCTGCGCGTCCTCAACCTGGCCAACTCGGGCGCGGTCCCCGGCGGCGACACCTCCCGCGTCGTCGGCTACGCCGCCGCCGTCATCACTCTCAAACCCCGGGCCGTGGCCGAGGGGGACGCCAAGGCGGAGCCGCGGAACCCGCCCAAAGCCGCGCCCCAGGACACCGGCTTCAGCGTGGCGCCCGAGGTCCAGAAGGAGTTGCTCACCCTGGCCCGCCGACGCATCACCGCGAGCGCCCGCGGGGAAGCCTTCAGCTACGAGCCCCCCGCCGCCATGGCGGACGTACTCAGCCCCCATGCCGCCGTGTTTGTGACCCTCAAGAAGAACGGCCGTCTGCGTGGCTGCATCGGCACCACTGAGCCGCGCGCGGCGTTCTGGCGGGCTGTCCAGGAAATGGCTCAATCAGCCGCCTTCAGCGACCCTCGCTTCTCCCCGGTCAGCGCCACGGAACTCGACGCGCTCCATATCGAGATCTCCGTGCTCTCGCCCCTCGAAGCCATCGCCAACGCCGACGCCATCGTCCCGCAGCGCCACGGCGTGGTCGTGCGCCGCGGCTCGCGCGGCGGCCTCTTCCTGCCCCAGGTCTGGGAGCAGCTCCCCGACAAAGAACGCTTTCTGAGTGTCCTGTGCTCCGAAAAGGCCGGCCTGCCGGAGGATGCCTGGAAAGACCCCCAGACCAAGCTTCTCGTCTTCACCGTCTGCGCCTTCCAGGAGCCCTGAGGCGCAAGCGTCCAACCTTTCAGCCAAGGCAGCATCGACAGGCAGCGACGAATGGCAGAATCAACGACACAGCAACCGCGGTTTTTGTCGACCTGTGCAATAAGGATTGGCCGAGGTATTCAGCCCCAAGGGGGCGTTTCGGGCGCCCAGGGCAACGCCTTGGGTACCCGTCCACAGCGAAGATTGAGCCCTGAAGGGGCGGACCATGCGACCTCGGTGCGAAGGTAGGGTAGATGGCTCGCCCCTACAGGGCTCAAACCCA
>CAILKC010000295.1 GCA_903834675.1 uncultured Victivallales bacterium
CTTGCATACGAGCGCGACGATTACCGCCGGATTACAGCTGTCGTTTACGGACAGAGACAGACAAAGCGAACAGACATCGAGTACGACGGGAACGCTCGAGTGGTAGCCATTGCACATGACGGCAGAAGGGATGCACTGACCTATGCGTCCGACGGGCGCTTGGTAAGGGCTTCTGCGGCTGGAGTCTCGGAGACCACGTTTGTGTACGGAGATGGCGGCAGAGACAGAGCGGTGTTCTGGGATGACGAATACAGCATGGAGAGGTGTTGGCGGTCGGGGGGGCTGCTGAGCGAACGCCGACCCTACCTCTCACTTGAGTGCGTGCAGACGCGCGACGTGACGGATTACCAGGTTGCGGGCCACCACGTCCGAGTGGAAGGCGGCATCCAGGCCTGCTGCGTCAGCACCGACGGGGCGCTGACCATCGCGCGCGGGTGCGACGGCGCAGGTCGCGTTGTCTCGATCGATGTCCGTTGCAGCGGGACTACCGCCTACTCGCTGTGCGTGTCCTACGGCGAAGCCGTGCGTTGGGATGGTTCTCAGGTGGGCTGCTTTCAGTTGGACGCTGGCGGACGGAACGTTTCGTGGACCAGTGATCGCCGAATCGGGAAGTGCGAGTATGACGACGGGGGAAACCTGCGCTTCCACCACCGGTTGGGTTCGGCCACCATGGACGAGCGGCATCTGCCCGTGACGTACACCGGTGGCGTGCAGCTCAAGTACGACACCTACGGCAACGTCGGTGAGGTAACAACGGCCTGCGGCGTCCTGCGTTTTTCGTATGACGGGTCCAACCGCTTGCGGGAAGCTTCGTGCGACGGCCTCCAGGTCATAGCGCTCTCCTATGACGGTCTGGGTTACCCCGCGCGCATCGCGCGCGAGAACAACAAGACCAGGTTTTACTGGGCTGACAATGAGTTATTAGCCGAAGACGATGGGGGAACCCTCGTTGACTATTTCTACAGGCAGGGATCTCTGCTCGGGCGGGTCGTCGGTGGGACACTGGAGCTTGCGCTGGTGGACCCGTGGGGCAGTACCGTCGGCTTCCTCGGTAGCGGGCCTGATTTCGCGGCGTACCGCTGCCTGGACCCATTCTCTGACGCCGTCGTGGCAACCGGCGATTTTCATTCGTTGGGGCATCTCGGCACTGTGGACGCCCAGTGGCACGGCCTCTATCTGCATCGAGGTATTGCCCTGATTCCAAGTCTGGGCGTCATCCTGAACCCGATCCAGATCGACCCGCTCAGACCCCTTGGCAGATTGCGACTGAGCGGCGTGCTCCCCGAAACGTATGTGCATAATGGGTGCTGTCCTGGCGACGGTCCTGGCGCCGCCGATATCGAGGACGTGTGCGCGTCGGCTCACCCAGGGGGGTGGTTGCCGACCGGCCGACGACCGTGGCTTTGGCCATGGCTTCAACCGGCTCTCGACGACAGGCGTGACGCCTGCTTGGGCACCGCGACATGGCCCCGGCTCTGGCAGGCAGGAACGGTGTGGCAGGGCTTCGTTGCCGACCCGCCATCGCCGATGGCCCAGATCGGGGATCCATGGTCCATACTAGGATGCCCGTCACCGCTGAGCACCCGCTCGCTTTCAGACGAGACCGCAGGCTGGATGTAGCACCAAGAACGTGAGAACGGGATAGCACCACTGCCGGAGATGATGACATGGCTGATCTCAATACATTTGTTCAACAGCTCTGCAAAGCCGCGCTGAATGAGGTTCGAGCCTCAGATTCGGATCGCGACCTCACCAGCGTCAGTATTTCAACCGAAAGGAAGACGGAGGGAGGAGACAAGGTCACGACCACTCTGGCAGAGCAGGTGGAGCGGTTTGCCGAGCTGTCCTACGCGAGCTCCGACCTCAAAGCCGATCCCGCCAGACCAGGAAGGAGGCCCAAGGGATCTTACCTGGACCCCGCAGACATCATCCCGGCAGGGCAAGAATCCAGCCTCGTGTGTTGCTTCTTGACGAGGAACCTGATGACTATGTCGGGTGGCGGCGGACAAAGCCTCAAGACTCCGGTCGCGAGCCTCGAGGTGTTCAGGAAGGTATTCCGACTGGCACGAATGGCCAAGTTCAACTATCTCGCCGCGCTGATCTGGGTGAAGGCTGAGCAGTGTGCCCGGGAAAGCGATGCATTTACTCTGGAGATGCTGTACCCGCAGGCTCCAAAAGAGCAGGACGAGATCTACGTGAAGAACCTGCTGGCGGAAGCCGAGGGCGTCAACGTCGCTACGGTTCCTGAACTCAAAGAACTTGTGGACGGCAAGCTGGTGAGCGAATCGCTTGCGCGTCTCTACTGCTTCCTGCCTCGCACAGGGCAGCCCAAGAACAGGGCTACGCCGCCGACTGCAGTGGACCAGGCAGCCACTGACGCCGCACCCCGTGAGACGGCTCAGCCGGACACCCTCCCGGTCGCTGCGGCGCCTGAAACCGTCTCCGACAGGGGACCTGACGCAACCGAGGCGACTGGCGCAAACCCGGCCGCCGGAGCAGCACCCCCAAGCGATGCAGAGGACGCGATGCCCGCCGCTGGGGACATCAAGACGACAGCGGGCGAAGCGCCGCCGCCATCGACGGTGAGTGCGGCTTCGGCGCAGCCACTCCGGGCTGCCGTGCGGGCGCCGGTTCCAGCCGCCTGTTTCAGTGATCCGTTTTTCGATGGGTTGGCACTTCCGCTCGGCCTTGCCGCGGTGCTGCAGGCGTTCCAGCGCGGCGACCTGATGGGCGCGCGGCAGCATCTGATGCAGGCGAC
>CAILKC010000296.1 GCA_903834675.1 uncultured Victivallales bacterium
CGACGCCGAGTTCACCTATCCCGGCACCGACCTGCGCATGGTCTATCAGCTCCAGGCCGCCAACCCCGCAGGCTGAAAGTGCCACAACCCCTTTTTCCATGGATCAAGAAGTCTGAGCCAGTTGCCGCCCGAGCTTCTGCGCAAAGGGCGGCTCGACGAGATCTTCTTCCTGGACCTGCCGGGAGAGGCGGAGCGCGCCGACATCTGGCGCATTCATATCGCCAGGCGCAAGCGTGACCCAGAGCAGTTCGATCTGACGGCCCTGGTGCGCCAGACCGATGGCTTCACCGGCAGCGAGATCGAGCAGGCTTTCGTCGACGCGCTCTACGCTGCGTATGACGCCGGCCGCGAGGTCGGCCAGGGGGACGTGACTGAGGCGCTGCGCCGCAGCGTGCCGCTCTCGGTCACCATGGCCGAGGACATCCGGGCACTGCGCCAGTGGGCCTCGAAGCGGGCCCGGAGTGCGGCGGGCGATCCGGCAGGAGTGTCCACGGCAAGGCGTATTGCCGCCTGAAGCAAGTCACGCCCTCGCTCCCTGCTCTGCCGGGTAACACCGGCAGAGCGGGGGAGCTGGTGGCTTCCCGAGGCCAACCATTTTCCGCTGCAGGAGCATCCCCGCGGACATTGGTGCAGGCCATGCGGTGACCCCCGCGGCCGAGGACACTTGTACCGGTATGTGTGCTGGACGACCAACTTCGGGGAAATGGATGGAGCTGGTTTAAAATGTTGGGGCAATTCGTACTATCTGGCTCGTCAAACGTCCTCGGTACGTGCCCGTGGAGAGTAAACAAGGAGCCAGAGATGCCAACAAGTGAAATGCCTTCTGCACACGTATATGGCCCTGAAATCATCTTGCGTTTCGCCCCGGTTCATGACGTTGTGAGCTTCCTCCAAGACGCCACACACGCCGGCAAGCGAGGCGTCTACTTGTATGGCTTCCGTTTTCCCGACCAGGCCACAGGCCAGCTCGGCCCCTTGCTTCCTTACTACGTTGGCAAGCACGAGATCGACATCCAGGTCCGCGTCGGTAAGCATGTCGATGGCATCAGGACGGGAACCCATCGCATCCTCGAACGGCATATCTTGCTCGCACCCGACTGCCGCCGTCACTTCCACTACCGCACCCGCAAGTCCGAGCACTGCAACTATGCCTACCTCCACAGTCGCAACCAGACGAGTAAGTCTGCCCTTCCCGAACCGCAGAAGGCAGCGTTGCAGCCGCACATCAAGGCGTACACGGACAATCTGTTTGTCACCTACCTCGCGACGAACAGCCTTGACCTGAGTGACGAAACGGGGTTCGTAAGACTCTTGGAGCGGTACGTGCAGCACCGGATCGGGGACGGGACCAAGTACCTAATCTCGAGGCTTGGCGCCCGCTTCCCGGCCGGCTTCTCCCCCACGATCAAGGCTGGACCTGGCACTGAGCACCTCCTGTGTTCGCAGGTCGTAGCCGTCCCCGCCAGACCAACTAATACGCACGAGGCGTCGCTCCGGCGCCCCGTCTCTTGTGAGTTTGCCGCGCCCATGTCGGCGCGTCTTCGGAGGTGGAGCCCCTTCCGATCCAAAAGCACGGCGCCTGCCGATTCCCCAGGATGGGACCTTGAATGCCGGATGGGAGACGGAGGTCAGGCAGAACGCCCTGGCGCCGGGCGCGTAGTAGGTCTTTCACTTGACTTGACCGTCTGAAGCGCGTTCGCCGTGGTGCGGATCAATCTCGGTGTGCCTTGCCCACCTGGAACTGGACCGTGCCATCTCATCGTGGGTGAACCGGCGGCGTGCAGTGCCGTTGTGGCCCTGCCGACCCCCATCATTCTCTACGGATCCACAAAGCGGCCCAGCGCGAGGTAGAAAAGTGAACCGTCAGGCGAGCGCCAGGTTCCGACCACCGGCATTTCCTGTACGAGCCCTTGAGCCTGGGAGGTTGTAATCTCGAGGGACTCGGCAATGCTGCGGCCGTGCTCGACGCCGTTCTCGATCGTGATCACGTCACGTTCCTCGGACTTCGTGAGCGTGGCTACCTGCACCCCTTGCTGCTCCGTGAGTAATGCCGCTCGTGCCTTGTTACGGCATAGTGTCGTCCGGCGCATCTGGTCCTTACCGGAATTGTCGCGCCAATCCGTGCATGCCACGGCGAGCAGTACGCGGCGCCCTCCAGGAAGGTGGATCACCTTCGCTCCCGCTACCTCCATAAGCAGCGGATTGGTGAGCAGGTAGGGGCGAAACGGCTCATCGATCACGACATCGAGAAACGCTGGCGTCTCAGGTGCTGACGCGCCGACCGTAGCCACGCACATCGCCAGCATCCATACCGAGCAGCGCTGCAATGTCGGCCGGTGCCGGCCCCGTGTCGGGCCAGGAGTCGGGCCGGGACGGGTCGCCTCAGGGTGCTCTTCCGGTCGCTCTGTCGCTGATTTTATCGTACTCAGACACCACATGAGTAAGGGCCTCCATGAAACGCTTCTGCTTCGCCGCGAACGCTTCTCGCAGTTGGTCGCGCTCGACACTGAGCAGGAGGACGTCATGCTCTACCTCGGCAGTCAAGACGGCAAGCATCCGCAGTGCGTCCTCTTCTACCTGCGCAACCGTCTGATAGAAGCCGTCGGCCGTGGGGGCCGGAGCCCGCGCAGTCGCCAAGCCCATCGAGCAGAGCGTGTCCGCGGTGTCGAGGTAGTCCTGCCTGCGGGAGAGGAGAATACCAGCGGGGTCGGCGGCGCCATCTTCCATCAGGATGCCAGCCGCAATCGGGGGCGGCCTTGCCTGCGGTTGCCGGCCCGTGACAGCAACTCCGCCTTGCGGGACCATCAACGTTGCGACAAACCGCGGTCCTCTCACCGTTTCCGAAATGACTTGGAGGCCGACCACATCGGCGCTCTTGCCGCCACCGGCTGTGCGAGCGAGAGCTTCCAATGCGTAACTGCGGGCTTTGCTTCGGTTCAGTTCCAGATTCCGCGCCGGGTCGAAGGAGGTGACAGGCAGGAACGACACCTGGATGACGTACCGATCCCCTTGCCCGTCGATACTTGCCGTGACCTCCCGCAATCCGCCAAGAGAAATGGCCACGATGCCAGCTTGACAGTCCCCCGGAAGGATGGCTGCCATGCACAGAACCAAGCCCCATAGGAGGCAGGACTGTCGTGATATCCGGCCGACTGCCTGCACGGGTGTTTCGGCTTGGGAGACTGATGACCGCCATGAGCGGCCGGCATGCCTGTCCCGGAGGAACGCCGTCACTTCAGGAAACCGCCGGCCTCGGCAGACGCCGCGGTCTTGGTCGGAACCTGTGTGGGCACTGCGGTCCCGCCGCCTACAGCATCGCGCGCCCCAAACTGCGCGGCCGCCGGGGCACCACTGTTATTGATGGCCTCAGCGGCAGCAGCGTTGCGGACGTTCTCCGGTGACCAGCCCAGCACTATCGTGAGCGTCTGGTTCTCCCCGTCCTGGTGGATGCCGAGAACAGTCAAGCCACGTACAGCGCCTGCCGCCGCAGCGGCAATTACCTCCGTGGACTTTTCTGCCGACTTGCCGGACTCCTTGACCACCCCGTTGGCACCCTCAAGCAGAAGGACCGTCTCCTCTGTCTTCGTCTCGACGGACGCCACGTTGGTCCGGACCCACTTAACGAACTCCTTTTCCGCGCTGAGCCGGGCGTTGCGACGTGCGACCTCAAGCCCCTTCGCCTGCCCCAGCGCCGTACTGATCCGGGCCTGCCCCACAACCACGCATGACTTCAGTGCCTTGCGTTCGTCCTGCTTTACCTTGTGGATCCCCGGCCCCAGCTCCGCGAGTTGCTTGATCTGCTCCTCAACCGTCGTCTGAGCAGGGGTATCCTGGCCCCAGATCCTGCCGCTGAGCGCCACGACCGAGGCACAGACCAGCACACGTACCGCATTGCTCTTCATACCGTCTCCTTCTGGCTAGTCGTCGCTTTCCGCTCGGATGACCATCCGAGGAAGCGCCGACCGGGAATCACTGGAACGCAAGCCTTACCGTCGCAAGATCCTTCAGGTCGTCTTGATGGACTTTCACGGAGAATGGGAGAACTACAGAGTCGTACCCGGCAGCGCGGTCCTGGAGATAACCGTAGTAGGGCATTATGTCGCTGCCCATTCCCACAACGCAGGCCGGATCGAATACGTAGAGACGACAGCCGTCGTAAGATTTCTCCGGCCAGAAAATATGGACCCAAAGATCTCTGCCGAACCGGGCGAGATCAAGGACGGACTGATTCAACGTGGTCCCTGCGTTGTCCACCAGCGTCATCGACAGCACCGGCAGAGAGCGCTCGATGAACTTACGCATCGGTACTTGGTACTCCGCGGGGAGGTCGAACACCCTGAACCGCTGGTTGAGACCGAGACGGTCCCGTCCAATGTTGACCAGAAGTCGGGTCAGTCCATCTTCGGAGTCACGCATTTCATCCAGAAGAGGACCGATGTCGGCAAACGGCAGCCGCGCGGGCTCCCCGGTGATCCGCATCGCGGGTGCCGAATAATACCCAGGCTTGTCTCTGGAGTAATCCGCCACGTGCACCCGTTTCCCCTGCTTTCCTATGGCACCGAGCAAACGCACGAGCTTCGGTGCAAACTCCCGGTAGTAGATCTCCAAGTTGAAGTACACTTGGCAGTGCATGGTGAAAGTGACCTGCCCGGGCTGGTCGGGATCGGGAACGACCTCAGGCTTGGCGTCCGCTCCCTTCCTGCCTTCCTTATCGATAGCCCTGACCACAAGCATCCTCGTGAGGGGATACTCGTCCCGCAGCTTCTCAAGGAGTTTTCTGCCGTCCTCGATTCCTTGGACCTGGCTGACCGCCCGCGCCCATAGATCCTCACCGGCCACCTGCACCGAGACAACCTTGGCCGCCTGGAGTCTTTCCGTCACCTTTCCTTTCTCTACCACAGCTTCGACGGTCACGGCGAAGACATCGCCTTGCCGAACCGGATCGCTCGTTTTCAGTATCTTCTGAACCAGGCCGTCGCTGTAGGTCAGAACCTGGTCGTTGATGACTTCCTCGTTCCTTGTCAGTGTCTCAGCGTCCACGATTGCGCCGACAGCCTGCTGGACGGCTGCCCGAATTGCATCCCTCTCCGCGTCGCGCGGGGTACGGCCATACCCGGTGGCGGTGACTGCTATGGTCTCTTGGGCCAAGCCGGGAAGGCTGACCAAACACGCTGCACACAGCAGGGCAAACAGGAACGCACGGACGCTGACTCGCTCCCTACTCATTCGACGCCCCTTTACGCAGTTGGGGCAAAGCGCCACCCCGGACAGTTCCGGCCGCTCCAAGTGGCGAAGGCGACGCCGTCTGCTTCGATGGCGATTGGGCTTGCCCAGATGCCGTGGTGTCTGAGCCTGTGTGCACGCCAAGTTCCCAGGCGCCCCCTGGTTCCACGCCTGGGGTGTCTTCGCGAGCAACAGCGGTGGGATATTGGGTCGAGTCCTGAGGCAGGCCTGCGGAACGAACCTCTTTCCGTGGATGGGCAAGGGTTGACTCTCGTCCACCTTCTGACAGATCCATGGGCTGGGCTGTTGCCCCTGTAACCGGGGTCCCCGGCTTGGTCACCTCGACGGACCACCTGCCGCCTGGTTCCACGCCTGGGGCAGGGATCGTGAACGAGCTGATGAGAAGACCCAAGGCCGTTGCATGCAAGAGGTTGTCTAGGCACCGAGGCATGGATGAAGTTTCTCTCTCTGAGCTAAGCGTTCCGCCCGGCAACCTCTACGTTAGCGGCGAAGGGTAGGCTGTCAAGGGTACAAACGAACGGTGCAGGCCGCAATCCCACTTCTGCCCCTGATCGACACTATTGTACAGCGCAATAGCACAATTGCGGCGGCAGGCCTTTCGATGCGTAGTCCGGAACCTGCCCCAAAGACCGTGGAGGAAGCAAGCAGCGACATGCGGCCGGTAGGCGGCTCCGCGATCGGGTATGGTATGCACTTGGGCCGCTTGGCCGGCACCCCCAGGGCCGCAGGCATGACGATAGCGGATGAGATTTTCAGCTCAGCAACATAGGGGAATGGATATGGGGTGCCTACTTGTCATGATCGCGCTGGCAGTACCGCGGGTCGTGATGGTTTTCGCCCTTTTGCTCACCGACTGGTTCGGTCGGGCCTTCGAGACCCGCATGTGGCCAATCCTGGGATTCGTGTTCATGCCCTACACGACTCTCACCTATATGGGGGCCATGCTGAACCACAACCATACGTTGACCGGTGGCTGGTTGGCGGTCTTTATCGTGGCAGTCTTGGTCGATGCCGGCCACTGGGGTGGCAGCGGGCTCACGTCCCACCGCGGGCGCCACAGCGGAGAGTCATAGCGCCTAGGGCTCTGGCCGCCAGTTGCGGCAGGAGCTCGGGCAACGTGGCAAGTAGCAGGGTCGGTCGGTCAGCACACTCAACGCTCGATTCCGCTCCCGGCCCCGGTGTCCGGTGCAATGGCATCGCAGCCCCGCCCGCGTCGCCCCGCACCCCCGACATTGCCTTCGAACCCGCCGCAACGACAGCCGCGGCGGGCATCCCCAGAGTTCTGCCCATCGCTTTGCCCTCTCGCTCTCCCCACTCGGCGGTCTCGCCCGACGTCTGATTGCGCCATGGGACCGCCAAGACACCTTTTCAGCCAAGCCCCCGTAACATCGCCCTTCCCGGAGGAACCCATGGAGCTGCGCTGCGACAACTGCGGCAGGACGTACGCTCACGAGAACGAACTCGCCTGCGTGTTTCCCGACATCCCGGACCTGTGTACCAGGATCGAGCCAAGCGGCATCGTGCCGCACGGCGAGTGCCCCAACTGCGGCTGCCTGGTCTACGACGAGCCTGAGTCTGAGCCTGAGACGCACCGCTGCCTTGCGTGCGGGGACCTGGTGGACGTCAACGGGTTCCGCGACCATCTGGAGTCGCACCTCCTCCTTGCTGCTCACATCTGGTCGCGGCGAAACATCTTGACGCAGGTCACTCCGTTTGACCCGCCCGGCGGCTCCAGCCCGTCGGCAGAAACCTCGCGAACCAGACCTCGGTAGCGCCGGTCTCGATGATCACATCGTGTAGTCCACCCACGGTGTCCTTTCCTCTACAGGCGGCAGATCGAGTTCCAGGCACAGGCGATGCTCACGGTCAAAGCACCAGTAAGATATCTTGCCGTTCCTCAGCAGTGATGGGATCCACAGTACGAAATCCACGAACAAATGAGCCGGTGCGCCTTCGTCGATGACTGATCCGTCGCAGCCTCTGAAGACGAGGATGCCGGGCACCATCTTGCTTGCGTCGTTCTCTGCCATGGCTGGTGTCATCAAGAGGGGTTCGTCGGAATGCTCCAATGTGAAGGAACTGCAGCCCTTCCAGATGGCCTTCCCGATGACTGTCAGCCAGTAACGGTACACCGGGGCATCATCCAAGAACCTGTCCTCACGGACGGGGCCAAAAGGCGTCTCAACGTACCTGTGCCATAGCAGCCTCATCGCGTATCCTCCCAACGATGTATTGCTTCGCCAGCGGATGTCCGTCGGCCAACGGGTGCGATACGCCCTTCCTTCGGCCCATCAGCAACCAGACCGCCTGCGGAACAAGTTGCGGATCTGCTCTTCTTCCTCCGCCGTGAGCTTGTTGAGGAACTGAGCGGACGGGATGAGGAGACGGAGCGCCCCGGTTGCCAGGCTGAACTCACCGACGAACTGACGCATCCCGATGTACAGGTGTTCCTCGCCCGGCGAGAGCACAGACGAGTTGGGATAGAGCCATCCTCCCCACGGGGCGGTCGGCAGGAGGGTGCGAATCCGCCAGTCGGCACCAATGGACACGAGCGAGTGCTCCAGTGTCACCAGCGTGGCGCCGTCTCGCTGCGGTGAGATCGCGCAAGGGGTGGAGGGAAGGCCCGTAACCAGGACTGCCTGCCACCGCGCGCCGGACTTCGGCCGAGTGAGGCGGATAATGGAGCCGCTGGACATGCACAGGTGCGACAGGCCATCGATCGCGTAAAGGCCGTCCGGAAGTCGAAAGAAGGCGACAACCTGGTGGTCAGAGATGTCGTAGCTCTGTTTCCCATCTGGGCTGAACCAGCGAAGGGCGCCACCGAACTCGCCAGCGTTGTAGCCAGCCAACCAACCGTCGTCGACCTCAGCATAGGACCACTCTTCAGGCGCCTGCCTGAGGCTCAAGGCGAACCTGGGACAGTACTCCCTCTGCGCGGGCGATTCCGTGGTGAGTTGAGCTTGCGGCTGGCCTCCCTCGGTGAACACTCGCCATTCGCACTGCGCATGGTTCGCTGCGTAGGACCATACCTCGCGCGCGTCGCGATCGGCCGCCGTTGGCAGATGGACCTCCTGCCATTCGGCCAAGTTACGCGGGTACTGTCCCTCAGCTCTGAGCCTTCGGCTGCCTTGCCCCATCCCACCCGCCCTGGCGACGGATCTGTCGCCATACACCGTTGCCTCACCCTGGTCCGAATCCAGCACCGGGCCAAGGCACGACTCCCGCCAGAACTCGGCGAAGCAGAGCCTCCCGCCAAGATGAGGATACCCCGCTGCTGCTGCCGATGCAATGGGCGAACGCTGCCACCCCAGTCCTTCCAGCCGCCCTGATTCCTCCCTCCGTCCCCTGCGGCATGATGTACTGAAGAGCGCTCTCGCCTGCCTGTGAATGTATCGCAACTTATGC
>CAILKC010000297.1 GCA_903834675.1 uncultured Victivallales bacterium
CTCGGTGCGAAGGTAGGGTAGATGGCTCGCCCCTACAGGGCTCAAACCCATAACCATTCTATTCCCAGGGCGTTGCCCTGGGCTGGTATGGCAGCGCGCCTTCAGCGCTTCAGACGGACTCTCTTATTGCACAGGTCGAAATCTTTCTGGCCGCCGACCGTCTGCAGGGCCACGGGACTCCCGACATAGGTGCCGAGACGGGCCCGGAATGAGAGTTGGTAGCCATTCAGCTCGACCGCCTGCGGAAAGTGCAGGCGGTACGGCAGCCCGAGCGTGCCGTCGGCCTGGGACGTGACCTGCTCGACGAAGCGCATCTCCGCGCCGTTGTTGCCAGGCGCTTCCAGGCCCCCTTGGATGACCTGGTTGCGGTCACCGCCAGACCCCTGGGTGCGAGCGCTGCTCTGGCTGGCGTAGGACCACCCCAGACCATGGATGGCCAGTTCGGCCGAGAGGTTCGAGGTGCGACCGTGCAGCACCGTGAGCTGTCCCTCGGGGCGCAGCAGTGCGTACGGCTTGCCAGCGTCAAACTGCAGCGGCGGGTTCACGGCCTGAATCACGGCGTCAACCTCCCGGGTCGGCACGATGCTGACGCGGAACCCCCGCGTCGCCGTCAGTCCGGGGACCACGTGACCCTGTTGCCAGAGATGAAAACGGACCTCATAGCGGTCACCGTTGGTCGGGCGGCCAGGGCGCACCAGCACCAGCCCGCTGTCCGCCGCGGCAATGACCAGCGAACGGAGGCCATCCAACTCGACGGCGAAGCCGGTGGCGACGCCCGAGAGATCGGCTTCGGCCGTGCCCCGCGGCAGGGCTTTCGCGGTCGCGTTGTAGGGCAGACGGGCCGGCCGGCCCTCGAATGACGCACAGGGCAGATAGAACGAGACGTAGGCCCCCTGGATATCGGTCTCCTCGGTGAAGCGCTCGGTGCAGGTGATCTCGACTCCTGTCGCGGTCGAGGTGGCGGAGACGGAGTAGGCCAGGGCCCCTTTGCAGTTCGACGGCAGCGCTAGCTCCCCCGTCACGGTCCCCTCATGGCGTTCGCTACGCACGCTGCCGGCAGCCGCGCTGGCGTAGGACCAGTTGGGGCCATGCACGCCCACATCCATCTGCACCCCGGCCAGTTCACCGCCGAAGCGAAGCACACCCCGGTCGTCCATTTCCAGCGCCAGCGGAGCCGCGCTCAAGGCCCCGCCGACAAGCATCGCATAGACGCCCTGACGTGATGGCAGGCAAGCGGACGCACAACCACAAGGGCGTGGTGACGTATCGTCTCGACGTGAATGGGCGCAGGTCAGTTTATGGTGCGCGCACCATAAACTGACTTGCGCCCTCTCCAAACCTCGGAATGGCGCCGCAGCCTGGCCTGAGGCGGCCTCAATTCAACCACGCCTGATGGGCCGGCGCTCAGCGGGGGCACGGTGGGTACGTCTCGATCAGGTGGTGCAAGCGTTCGCAGAAGTAGCGGTAGTTGTCCCACGAGACGTCGGGCGGCACGAAGTGGTCCACGGCGGGAAGGTAGCGGCCGCTTTGCAGCATGAAGGGGATCTTGCGCAGTTCGTCGTCGATGGCGGCACGGCCCAGGGCCAGGGCGTACTTGTTGATGCCACCGATCATCTGCAGCGTGGGGTACTGGCGCCGGACGGCGGTGATGTCCAGACCCATCTGCGTCTCCCAGGGGAACAGGCAGGTCACGCCACCCTCGAGCCAGGCGTCGACCAGCAGGCGCGGATCGCCATCGCTATCGACCATGATGATGTCGATCCCCGCCTCCCGCAGGGCGGCAGTGAAGCGCTGGTAGCGCGGCACCAGAAAGCGGCGGAACAACTCTGGACTGATCAACGGGCCGGTCTTGAAGCACATGTCTTCCCAGATGAAAAAGACGTCCGCCGGGGCGGCGCGCAGGACGCCTGGGAAGAAGGCCACCCAGAGGTCGCAGAGCGTGTCCAGCATGTCCTCGATCAGCGCCGGATCGTCGTAGAAAGCGTAGGCGAGCGCTTCGTAGCCCATCAACTGACGCGGGCCGCCAAAGAAGCCGATGGGTAGGTCGCCAGCGTAGCACGGCTCGCTGCGAACGGCGTTCGCGGCGCAGTAGGCCTGCCACCGGTCGGGCGGCGGCAGACGGCCGGGGGCGTCCAGGGCCAGGCGCGGTTTGACCTGCTCCCAGTCGGCCCGGTTCGAGACCAGGAAGGAGAGGAACTCGGGCATGGAGCCGCGGTCCTTGCGCTCCCGTTGACGCACGCCGAACGAATCGACGATGATCTGGGTCTCGCCTTCGTCCGCTAGTACCCGCGGCTCGATGCCGGGGCAGAGAAAGGCGTTGGCCGGATGGCGGTGGCGCAGGTCCCCCTCGAAGCCGCAGAGCCGCATCCAATCGGCGTCGGCCGGCAGGCCTTCACGGCGCCAGCGCTGCAGCGTCTCCGGCCAGGGGCCGAAGCAGGGAAAGAAGGGCGCGCGGTCCACGGGCTGGCCGCGCATCAGCTTGAGGAAGCGGTCGCGGTTGGTCAGGGTCATTGGCGACGCTCGGAATCACTCCTCGGCCGTCTTGCGAGCTTTGGTCATGTGACCGGGAGAGATGCCCCGCTTGGTGCTCTCGACGAAAGTGATGAACTCCGCCACCTCGGGACACGGGGTCGTCGACCGCCGAATCTCCTCGATGGCATTGACGCGGTTCAAGCCCATGAAGAAGTAGATCTTGATCGCGTTGCGGACCGCCGAGCGCGCTTTCTCGTCCAGGCCGGAGCGGCGCAGACCTACCGCGTTGGGTCCCTGAATCTGCTCCCACTGCAGCATGCAGAACGGCGGGATGTCCTGACCAATGCCGTTACCACCGCCGATCATGGCCACGCGACCGACGCGGACGAACTGATGGATCATCACTCCGCCGCTGATGAAGGCGCGCGGCCCCACCTCCACATGTCCGGCCAGCAGGGTTCCGTTGGCGATGACCACCTGGTCGCCGATGTGACAGTTGTGCCCGAGGTGGGCAAATGCCATCAGCATCACCTGGTCGCCGACGACGGTGCGGCTGCCCTCCACGCTTCCCCGGTGTACCGTGACGTACTCGCGGATGACGCACCCCTTGCCGATGTCCGTGTAGGTGACAGCCCCGTCGTAGTGGAGATCCTGGGGCCTGTCCCCCACCACCGCGCCGGCATGGATGCGCGTGCCCGCACCGAGGGTCGTGTGTCCGCTGAGGTGAACGTGAGGGCCGATGACGCACTGGTCACCGACACGCACATTCGCCTCGATAACCGTGTAGGGCCCGATGTCCACGGCGTTGCCCAACTCGGCTCCGGGTTCAATGACTGCCGTCGGGTGGATACTCATGGTTACTCTCGCTTTCCGCCACGGCGGCCCGCCCCGGCGCGCCACGTCCTGCCCGTCCCACGGGCTTCACCCCTCGACCACGACCCGCCGACGATTCTTCTTCCCTGCACGCACGAAGAGTTCGCCCCCTCTCAGGTCCGCGTTCGTCACCACCTGTAGATCATCGGTGACGCGCGTATCGTTGAGGTAGCAACCGCCGCCCTGGATCAGGCGCCGTCCTTCGCCGTTGCTCTGCGCCAAACCCACCGCCACCAGCAACTTCACCACTGGCATCCCTGACGCCACGTCGCCGACCGCCAAGACCTGCGTCGGGATGGACTCGGCGGCGGCGCCGGCCTGCACCTCGCAAATGCGGCTACTGGTCTCAACCTGCGCCGCGGCAGCGGCGAAGCCGAACTCGCCGCCGGCCGCGAGGTACGACTGCCGCGCCGCCTCAAAGCCGTGCGCCAGCAGCGTCGCTTCAAAGGCCAGAATCTCCTTGGCCCGGTTGATGGCAGGCGCCGTGAGGGCGCCCAGGCGGCGCACCTCGACCATCGGTAGGGCCGTGAAGAAGGCCAGCAACCTGGGCACTTCCGCGTCCTCGACGTTGCGCCAGAACTGGTAGTAGTCGTACGCGGAGGTCCGTTCAAGGTCCAACCAGACGGCGCCGACTGCGGTCTTACCAAACTTTTCCCCGTCGCTCTTCAGCAGTAGCGGCAGTGTGGCCCCAAAGACCTCCTGGCCCAGCATGCGACGGGTCAGATCAACCCCGGCTACGATGTTCCCCCACTGGTCCTGGCCACCCAGTTGAAGCTCGCAGTTGTGGTCTCGCCTGAGGACATAGAAGTCGTACGCCTGCAAGAGCATGTAGTTGAACTCGAGAAAGGAAAGCCCCGCCTCGAGACGTATCTTCACCGACTCCGCGGCCAGCATGCGGTTGACGCTGAAGTGGCGCCCGATGTCCCGCAGAAACTCGATGTAGTTCAGCCCCCGCAACCAGGCCGCATTGTTGAGCAGGACCGCCCTCTCGTCGCTGCTGAAATCCAGAAACCGCGACAGTTGCGCCTTGAGGCTCTCAGCATTCGCGTCGATCTCCTCCAGGCTCAGCACCGGTCGTGCCTCGGTCTTGCCCGAGGGATCGCCGACCATCGCGGTGCCGCCGCCAACCAGCGCAATCACCCGATGACCGCACTGCTGCAGCCAGCGCATGGCCATCACCGGCAGCAGATGCCCGATGTGCAAACTTGACCCCGTCGGGTCGAAACCGACGTAGAAGGTCACGCAACGCTCATCCAGACAGCGCCGCAGAGACGCCGCATCGGTGAGCTGGTACAGAAAACCCCGCTCCGCGAGAATGTCTAACGCATTCATATGACCACCACTGGTCGGCCCATCCCGACTTCCGGCGGCGGGCACCCCCGCCGCCCCCAGAAAACAAACATGGAGCGCCATACTGCGCTCCATGGGTATCGCCAACTCGGCCGGTAATCTCACCCCGGGACACTGCCGCCAACCCCGCTTGCGGACAGCATCCCCCGCGTCTCAGGCAGCCCCCTCAGGCCAGGACAATGTCCTTGACCGTGACCCGGGTCAGCTCCTGGCGATGACCCTGCTTCCGGCGATAGCGTTTGCGGCGTTTCATCTTGAACACCACGATCTTCTTGCCGCGCAGGTGCTCCCCAATCTCCAAGGATACCTTCACGCCGGGAACCGTGGGTCGGCCGATCGTAACGGCCCCGTCCTGGTTCACCAGCAGAACCGCATCCTCCAGCACCACGGTTTGACCGGGTTCACCCGTGAGACGGTCTAGGTCCAGAACCGCCCCGGGCTCAACCCTGTATTGCTTTCCACAGGCCCTGATGATCGCGTACATCGCTTCGCTCCACATTGCTTCGGCATCCCGCCGGGACACCCAAGACGGCCCAAGCGGGCATACGGCACTCCACAAAAGTGACAAAACTTAGCCCCGGACTTAGAGAATGCAACACCTGTGGCAAATTCGACGCAACCCCGCGGTCGAGGCGGCTGGACTCGTCGGGTCGGGTCGGCATCGGGGTCGCTATCGCCGTCGATCCCGATGCCGAAACCGACCCCAAAGGCGGCGGAAACGACGCCCTGACTGCCTCCACCAATCTTCACTGGGCATTGCCATTCGACGCCATGGGGCAGAAGGCGTGAAGAGATACCGCCGACCTCCACGCACTGCGGGCGGACCGGTGGGGCCGGGCTGGCGTCTCCCTTCCGCCTGGCGTCCGACGGCGCCAGGCGTGGAGCAGCGGTCGGCCGCGACCGTCCCCGGGCCGTCCCGAACGGGTTTCACGGGCTTGCGTGGCGAGAGAAGGAGACGGCGGAAGTCCTGCCTTCCGGCGTGATGTCAGCGCGGCTGGGCGTGGAGTTCCTTCAGCTTGAAGCGAGTGCTGACCACCGAATGGCGGCGTTCGTCATCCCAGTACTTCGTGTAGGTGGTGGCGACGATAGTGTCATCGGGCAGCAGTTCCAGGCCGGGGTAGCCGGTATCCGCGTAGGCCCAGGCGTAGCCATCGCGGGGGCTGCCGTAATGGTGCAGCAACTTGATGCGGAACTGTCCCGGGCGCGCCTGGCGGATATCGTCGTAGGTCCCGACCCAGGCAACGAATTGGCCGTAGGTGGAACTTCCCAGAGCGCGGTCCCGGAAGGCGATCAGCCAACGCCCGTCCGCCGTCTGCACGCCCAGATGCCGGTCACCCGTCAACCCCCACGGGGTATCCTCCGGCGCGCTCCAGGTCTCGCCCTCGTCGCGGCTGAAGCACATCATGCTTTTCGCGGTATGGCGGTTCTCCCGCAGCAGGCAGGCTAGTTCCTGGCCGTCCGGCGAGCGCAGCACGAACGGCTCGCAGAGGTCCTTGTCGGCTTGCTGCGCGATCAGGCGCGGCGCCGACCAGGTCAGCCCGCCGTCAGCGGTCACGCACATGACCGCCCCCTGGTCCTTGCCCGCGGCCCGCATCTGCCCGAAGGCTGCCGTGCGTCCGTCCTTCAGCCGCACCATCCCGGTGAACGGCATGCCGCACTGAAAACCGAGCGGCGGCATCTCGACCCAGGTTCGGCCGTCGTCGGCGCTGAGCAGGCGTTCCATCCCGCGGGAGCTGCTGAAGATCCATAGCCGGGCCTGGCCCTGCCCATCGACGATGCGGTAGAGGCTTGGGCAGTTCCGGTGCTTGCTGAAGCCGGCCGGTAGCGTCTCATCGAGGCGCGTCCAGGTCAGGCCCGCGTCGTCGCTGCGCGCCAACGGTCCGCAGGCGCCGCCGTGCTCCAGGCACCAGACCGCAAACATCGTCCGCTGGTCGGGCATGAGGAGGGTGGTGGCATGCCCCTGGTAGACCTCCTTGGTTCCGGCCGCGATGACGACGTGCCGTCGGGTCTCTCCCGAGATGTCGAGCACTGGCAACTCGTCCCGATAGGTCGCCGCGACGTCCCGCGGCGCGAGACCGTCGGGCGTGCGCCGGGCCAAGGCCGCTACCTGGCGCGGCGCCAGGACAACATCGTACATCCGCATGTCGCTCAGCAGCCCCTGGAAAGGTCGGTTGTGCGCGCCGTCGTTGCCCAGCGTCCCGCTTCCGCCCCGCATGGCCACGGGTCCACTGGGCTGTTTGCCGAGAACGTAGGGGACCCGAAGCCCATTGATGTAGAATATCGGTACGTTGATTGCGGCACTGCCGTCGTAGGTCAGCGCGACATGTGCCCATTCGCCGGTCGCGAACGAGCCCCCGGCGCTGGTCCAGTGACCGGCGCCCACGTTGAACGTCAACCCCAGGCGCTCGACGTCGTCCTGGCTCACCACATGCAGGAAGCCTCCCGGCCACTCCACCACCCGCGGGTAGGGTTTGTCACCCAGGCCCAGGCCGGCCACCTTGACCCAGGCCGCGAGGCTCACGGCCGTGAGCGGTGGCGCCGCGAAGGACGCCAGCCCTGCCCTCTCCCCAGAGAAGCTCACCGCATTCCCGTATGCGCCGCTGCCGGGGCGCACGTCGCCTTCGAGGGTGGCCGTCCGGCCATGGCCCGAGGTGTCCGCCAGCACCGTACTGCCCGGCGGGTCGGTCATCGGCCAATGGCCCACCGGCTGCCCGCGCGTGGCGGCGCACCCTGTCAGCAGGCCGCAGGCCCCTATCGATGCCACCGCCAGATGCCAGCCGTAGTTCATGGTTTGTTGTGCCTCACGGGGCGACGACGGCGGGCGCGCCGCTGCGGCCGCCGCAGCAGCAATACAGGCAGTCTGGCGTCATCCGTAGCTTGCCGGACAGGCGCTCCCAGACCGCCGCGGTTTCCGTGCAGAGCGACACCGGGGTGGCGGGGCTGGTCCGGTTCAGCACCTCGAGATAGTGGCCGTAGATCTCGACGCGGGTTTCGAGAGGGAATGGCTGTGCGTACAGCTCGGTCAGGTGCGGGGCAGCGGCGCGCATGGCGCGGACGGCATCGGGGTCGAGCAGCTCGGGGCGGATCAGCGCCTCGGTCTCTGCCGCGGTCATGAGTGAGAGGATCCACAGGCGGACCGTTTCAGGCTGAACCTTGGCGGCAAGCATCTCGATGCAGTCGACGGCCTCCTCGCGCCAGTTGCGCACCGGGATAATCGGCGAGAACCCGACCCGGACCCGATAGCCCGCCTGCTGGCACTTGCGCAAGCCCTCGATGCGCTGCGCCATGGAAGGCGTGCCGCGCTCGATCAGTCGGCACACGGTGTCGGTGGACAGGGTGCAGTAGAAGATGGCGTTGGACTTGTGCGGCAGGTCGAGCAGGTGATCAACATTGTCGCTCTTGGTGTAGTAGAGGAGGTACTTGTCGCTGCTCTTGGCGAAGCACTCGGAGAGGATGGCGGAGGCGCCGTATTCCGGCTCGAAACCGAGGCTGTCGCTGAAGAGATCATAGCGGTAGAGCTTCTGCTCCGGGCGCTGCGCCAGCAGCAGGCTGACGTGGTCGGCGAACTCCTCCAGGTCGAGCATGAAGTTGACGATGTAACCCTCGTCGCAGTAGTCGCACTTGTGGGGACAGCCCTTCAGACTGTGGATGCCCCAGCCGCCCTGGCAGACGTACGGCGTGCCGCCGGAGGTCCAGTTGGCCTCACGCCGACTGAAGGCGAAGTCCTCGCCGACGCCGGCCATAACGGCGGCGACTCGCTGGGCCAGGGAGCTGCGGAAGCGAGTCTTGGGAGCGCTCCGTTCGGCCTTGTTCCAGACGAAGGTATTGAAGAGGAACGAGGGGTCGGCCTCGCGTCGCTCCAGTCCCTGCCGTGCCCGTCCGCCGACCGTCGGCAGGTCCGCGGGCGGGCCAGCCATCTCCAGCACCCGGTCGGTGTCCGTGTCGTCGACCTCGATGACGGGCGGGTTGCCGATGGCAGCGAGAATCCGCTCCATGCGGGCGAGCGCCAGGCGGTTGTGCTGCACGCGGCGATGCATAAAGACATGGGGCGGTCTCAGGGTGTACACAGATCCATTCCTCTGGCTGCGGCCGCGGTCACTCGAGCGCCAGCGCCAACACGCCGTACTGGTCCAGGCGGTCCAGCCGAATGGTGACAACGCCCGCCGCCGCCGTGCAGGTCACCTGCGGCTTCGATTCCGGGAAGAACGCTTCGAGGGAGTCCGGCTTGATCGTCTTGCCCGGCAGGCGCAGGGCCAGGACCAGAGCCGTTGCCGGGAGGCTCCGATCCGCCTTCTGCTGTTCGAGCTCGGACAGGGTTGGGTTCATTTCGGCGGCGTAGTTGATGAGGTGAATGGCGACCCGTTTGCCGGTTCGGGTCAGGTTCGCGGAGACCCGGTCCGCGCCCTTGCCCTCAAGCGTCAGGGTCGGGGTGGCCGAGCGCAGGGGCGCCAG
>CAILKC010000298.1 GCA_903834675.1 uncultured Victivallales bacterium
CGCAGACCACCGCAGCGGAAGCTCTTTCATACAAGCCCGACGGCATCTTTTTGAGCAATGGCCCCGGTGACCCGTTTTGCTCGCCGGACGCGGAGACGATCGAAACAGAAGCCCCTACGGAACTGACCTGCGCCCCCCGTAGCACCGGAACGCAGGTGGCGGGAACACCGGTAGCGGCAGAAAGCCGGGCGCTATCACCCTCAAGCAAAGACCCGCCGGGACGTTCGCCCGTGACATCCTGCCACGGACTACCAGCCCCGGCGGGCCGCCTGCCTCTTCGCCCCGCCCATCGAGGCGGCGGGGACCGGGTTGCCGCCCGGTTCAACAGAGGACATCCGTCCACTCTCCTGAGCTGCGGGCGCGAACGCGACGCGGAGGCCGAGGTTGTCGTTGCGGTTGCCCGGGTCGTTCCCGCTCCGGTTCGCCGAACGGCAGTTCCCGGCGGCGTTGTTCCAACTGCCGCCGCGGTTCACGCGGTTCGAGCCCTCGGGCGGCACCCGAAATCCTGCATGACGGCGCACCTGAAGCCCCGCGCGGTCGCCGGTTCCGTGAATGCGACCAGCGCGGCGACACGGTCGCCAAACTCTGCTTGATCCACCTCCCCCGCAACCAGTGCGTCGCGGAACTGCATAAGGTGCGGCACGGGCCTACCCGGCAACCTGCTCGATCTCGAAGGGGACCCGTTTCAGCTTGAGCCTGCGAAGATCGAGGTGCTTGGATGCCTGATCGATGTCAAGCCCCACCGGATGTCCATCGGCGTCGATGTCGAGGACGATCCCGTCGCCGATCTCCACGGTGTCCGTTCCCGGTCGCTCGGCCAGGTCGATGTAGAGGCTGTCCGTCTCTGGGAAGTACTCGATCCTCATGGCTTGAACCTCCGGTCAGGGAATGCGTTGTGGATCGTCCGCTCGTCCGCGAGTGTGACCACACGCAAGAAACGCCCATCCAGTTCGGGCACCGCCGCCCAGAACCTCACCCGCTCCCCGTCATCCTGCACCTCTTTCCGCACGGGCGCTTCCACCACGCGGACGCACATGGCCCTGGTCAAGTACGGACGCTTGGCCAGCACCTTGATCTCGAAATACCCGGTGAATGCGTAGGTCATCCGTGTTCCATGCCGCAGATCCGCGACTCCGCATACCATCCATCGCGCAGGATCGAACGCCATCCGTCGATCCACCCCACTGCGACCATGCTCTTTCAGCGCGAGCAGGGGCGTGCCGCCCCTGCACCCTGGCAGACGCCCCGGAGCTCTTCGCCCTGACCGGCCCCGCGGACTCTCGCTCCGCTCGGGCGCGACTCCGTTCGCGCCCCGTCCCCGGAGCCTGTCCGGCCTCATCGCCTGCCTCTAGCTCAGGAGAGCGGAGCGGACTGCCCTACTGTTGAACTGCGGGCGCGACCGCGACGCGGAGGCCGAGGCAGTCGTAGCGGAGGCCCGGGACGTCCCCGAACCGGAACGCCGAACGGCAGTACCCGGCGGCGGAGCCGCCTCCAGGCGCGCAAGCACCGGCACGGCCTTGGCCTGGTTCTCCTGGGTCAGGGCGGCCGCGACCGCTGCCTTCAGCCCGGCAACGGCCTCGGTCCAGGCCGCGGCGGCGACGCCGCCGGGCCTGCTGCCGCCCGCTTGTCCGCAACCCGCCTACGCCAGCCACATGGCGGTTGCCGCCAACGCGCTCCACGCCACACGACCCAGGCGGCGACCTGAGCAATTCATCCCCGTTCCCTCCTTGTCGAAAATGCCTACCCATGGACCGAAGAAGCCTCTTCGTGACCACGCAGGCACAGTACCATGGGGAGAGCGGCAGCGCAAACCGCGCAACGCCTTGGGGGCGCAAGTCAGCTCCGTAGGGGTTTGCTGGTATGAGACTTGCAGCAACCTCGTATGACCCAAAGCGCTTCCCATTCCGCCCCTCGTCCGCCGCGGCGGACGAAGGGCGTTGGAGGGCGCCGCTGCGTCGGCGCCGCGGCGGCCACGCAGGGCCGCCCTCCAGGCGATCCGGCG
>CAILKC010000299.1 GCA_903834675.1 uncultured Victivallales bacterium
CCGCTTGGCGCTTCGGCACGGCCTGGCGGGGACAGTCTGCAACACTCCGGACGGGGTCCAGATCAGCCTCGAGGGCGAGGCGGGGCAGATTCAGGCTTTCTTGACCGCTTTCGAGCTTGAGTTACCCCCACTGGCGCAGGTGACTCGGCGGCGCCTGGAGGAGGTCCCGCCCCGTTTCGAGACCGGCTTCCAGATTCTGCCCAGCACCGCGACGGCAACGCGGGCGGCCTTGATTCCGCCGGATGTCTCGGTCTGCGCCGAGTGCCTGCGCGAACTCGAAGAGCCGACCGACCGGCGCTTTGCCTATGCCTTCGTGAACTGCACCGATTGCGGGCCGCGCTACACCATCGTGGACGACGTGCCCTACGACCGCGCCTCGACCACGATGGCGGACTTTCCCCTGTGCGACACCTGCCGCCGGGAGTACGCCGACCCGGCGAACCGGCGCTTTCATGCCCAGGCGACCTGCTGCCCGCAGTGCGGCCCCACGCTTCGGCTACTCGACCGTCACGGCGTTGCCCTGCCCGTAGCGGACCCGGTGGCCGCCGCCCGCGATCACCTGGCCGCGGGGCGCGTCGTCGCCATCAAGGGCGTAGGCGGTTTCCATCTCGCCGTCGACGCCCTCAACCCTGCCGCCGTGGCGAGGTTACGACAGCGCAAGAACCGCGGCCGCAAGCCCTTCGCTCTGATGAGTCGGCGGGTCGAGGAGGTGCGGCGCTACAGCGAGGTCAGCGCGGCGGAGGAGTCGGTGTTGACCTCGGCCATCCGACCCATCGTGGTCGTGCGCCAGCGGGCCGACCACCCCATCGCTCCCGAGGTCGCGCCCGCCAACCGCTACTTCGGCGTCATGCTGCCCTACACGCCCCTGCATCACCTGCTGCTGGGGGACCGTTTTCTGGCGCTGGTGCTGACCAGTGGCAACCTCGCCGACGAGCCCATCGTCATCGGGGATGCAGAGGCGGTCGAGCGCCTGGGGCATGTGGCCGATGTGTTCCTGACCTACAACCGCCGGATTCTGCACCGCGCCGATGACTCCATCCTCAGCGTCGACGGGGCGACGCCGCGGGTCTGGCGGCGTTCGCGCGGCTTCGTGCCCCGGCCCCTGCACGTCGGCAGCCGCCTGCCACCCATCCTGGCGGTCGGCGGGATGATGAAGAATGTCCTTGCGCTGAGCCGGGGCGAGGAGGTCTTTCTCAGCCAGCACCTCGGCGACACCGACAGCCGCGACGGCCTGGCCTTCCTTGAGGACACGGCGGCACATCTGCAGCGCTTCCTCGGCATCGTTCCTGAGGTGGTGGCCCACGATCTGCACCCCGACTACCTCTCGACCCGGTTTGCCCTGGAACGCTCGGGGCCCCGCACCGTCGCGGTGCAGCACCACGAAGCGCATATCGCCAGTTGCCAGTGCGAACACCGCATTCTGGACCGCGAGGTCATCGGCTTGGCGATGGATGGCACCGGCTACGGGACGGACGGCGCGGTATGGGGGGGCGAGGTCTTCGTCGGCCGACCTGGCCAATACCGCCGGGCGGCGCATCTGGAATACGTCCCCATGCCCGGCGGCGAATTGGCGATCCGGCAGCCTTGGCGCATGGCCATCAGCTGGCTCAGTCAAAGTCTGGATGACTACCGCTCCCTGCCCCTGGACCTGCTCGAACGCCATGCCTCCAGCCTCGACGCCATTGACGCCATGGTCCGGCGCGGCCTCAACTCACCGCTGACCTCGAGCTGTGGCCGCCTCTTCGACGCCGTCGCCGCCCTGCTCGGACTGGTGGACGCGACCAGCTTCGAAGGCGAGCCGGCCATCAGCCTGGAAATGGCGGCCGACGGGCCCGGTGAGCCCTACGGTTACGACCTGGTCGAACGGCCCGATGGCGGTCTGGAAATGAGCCCGAGACAGACGTTCACGGATATCGTCTCAGACCTGCGCCGCGGCGTCGACAAGGCCCGCATTGCCGCCCGCTTCCACGCCACCCTCGCGGCCCAGTTAACCGCGGTGGCCCTGCGCCTGCGCCAGCAGACCGGCATTCGTGCCGTCGCCCTGGGCGGCGGCGTGTTCCTCAATCGCCGCCTCGTTACCGACCTGCGGCAACGCCTCGCGAGCCACGGTTTTGAGGTGTTCCAGCCGCAGGAGGTGCCGCCGGGCGATGGTGGCCTGAGCCTGGGACAGGTGGCACTGGCCAGTGTCTTGACGGAATGACCCATGACCCATGACAACCGCAGACCCAGGGGATCCTCATGTGCCTAGCCGTACCCATGCTGGTTGAGTCGATCACCGCCAACCGTGGCGTGGTCGCTTACTCGGGCGGGCAGTATGACGTGCGCCTCGACCTGGTGGACGACGTCAAGGTGGGCGACTACGTCATGGTCCACACCGGGATTGCCATCGCCAAGATCGACGAGGCGGAAGCCCGCGAAACCCTCCGACTCCTGAGGCAGATGAATGAAGTACCAGACTGAATTCCGCGACCAGGCCCTGGCCCGCGGGCTGCTGGCCGCAATCCGCGCGGCGGCCGCGGCCTTGCCGCCGGTCACCCTCATGGAAGTTTGCGGCAGCCATACGATGGCCATCTGCCGCTATGGCCTGCGCGAGGTGCTGCCGGAGAACGTGCGACTGCTCTCCGGACCCGGCTGCCCGGTCTGTGTTACGGAGGGCCACTACATCGACCAGGCGGTGGCCCTGGCCCGGCTCCCCGACGTTACTCTGACCACCTTCGGCGACCTCCTGCGCGTCCCGGGAAGCTCGTCTGCGCTGGAGAAGGAGCGGGCGGCGGGCGCCGCCATCGAAGTCGTGTTTTCGGCGGTGCAGGCGGTAGAGCTGGCCCGGGCTCATCCAGAGCGCCGGGTGGTGTTTCTGGGGATTGGTTTCGAGACGACGGCTCCCGGAGTGGCCCTGGCCGTGCGGGACGCCGCCACCCTGGGGCTCCGCAACTTCTTCGTGCTCTGCGGTCACAAGGTCATGCCGCCGCCGCTGCGCGCCCTGGTCGCCGGTCGCCGGCGCGTGGACGGCTTCCTGCTGCCGGGAAACGT
The DNA here is from genome assembly GCA_903834675.1 of uncultured Victivallales bacterium. Next base: position 3,031 of record CAILKC010000299.1, read on the forward strand.
CAGCGCCATCATCGGGCCGCAACCCTACGGCTTCCTGGCCAGAGAGTTTGGGACGGCCTGCGTGGTGGCGGGTTTCGAGCCCCTGGATGTGCTCGAAGGCATTCGCCTACTGCTGCAACAGTTACAGCGCCGCGAGCCCAGGGTAGAGAACTCGTACACGCGCCTGGTTCGTCCCGACGGCAATCTGTCGGCGCGGCGCCTGGTCGCGGAGATCTTCGAGCCCGTCGATGCCGTCTGGCGTGGGATTGGGATGATCCCCGGCAGCGGGCTGCGCCTGCGTGAGGCGTATGCCGCGCACGACGCCGAACGGGGGATCGAGTACATCACCGAACCTACCGTCGGCAAGAAAGGCTGCCTCTGCGGCGAGATTCTACAGGGGCTCAAACAGCCCGAGGACTGCGCCCTGTTCGGACGCGCCTGCACTCCGGCCGAGCCGGTCGGCGCCTGCATGGTGTCCAGCGAAGGCTGCTGCGC
>CAILKC010000300.1 GCA_903834675.1 uncultured Victivallales bacterium
CCTATCGTGCTCCAGGCCGCCGGTCTGCTCCACGGCCGCCGCGTCACCTGCTACCCTTCCTTTGAAGCGCAACTCACGGGCGCCGTTTGCACCGGCCTGGCCGTCCAGCGCGATGAGCGCATCATCACTAGCCGCGGCCCGGGTACGGCCCTGAAGTTTGCGCTGGAGCTGGTGCGCGCCCTGGGTCGCGAATCCCAGGCCGAGCAACTCCGGCTGGGGATGCTGGTCGAAGCCTGAACCGGGTTCGCATCGCCAGCGGCCAAGCGCTATAATACGGGCTGGTCGACGGCCGTCTGGGGGCTCCGAGGCCGCCACGGTTGCGGCGGTACCCCCTCGACGCCTAGCATCGGAGCGTGGCCCATTGTGAGAGCCTTTACTGCTATTGTGAAACAGACGGTCCGGTCTGCGGTCCGCTCCCACGTGTTTCACGTTTTGGGTGTCCTCATCCTCCTGGCCGTCTTTCTGCTGCCGGTGACCGTCTCCGGCGATGGCACCGCCGCCGGGCAGCTCCAGATTGCCATCACCTACTCGCTCGGCGTGGTCGTCGCCCTGATCTCGACCACCACTCTCTGGCTCAGTTGCGCCTTGCTGTCACGGGAGGTCGAAACCTATTCGCTGCACTTGGTCACCACCAAACCCTGCCCACGCTGGCTCATCTGGGTCGGCAAGTGGTTCGGCGTCTTCCTTATGCACGTCATGATCCTCTTCGCCTCCGCGGCCGTCATCCTCGCCCTCGTACTCTGGCGCACTAGCCGCGCTGACTTCCCCGGCGCGGAAGTCCAGCGGCTGCACAGCGAAGTGATGGTGGGCCGCCGCGCCTTCCGGCCCGAACCGCCGCCGTTCACCGAGATGGTGGACAAGGAGTACCGCCGTCGACTACCCGAGCTGGACAAGGCTCATGACCCCAAGACCGTCAGGAACGAAATCCTGCGCCAGCTGGTGGCCAGCAGCGGTGAAGTGGCCCCCGGCGGACAGCGCTTCTGGGAGTTTCGTAACGTCCGCATCAGCGATCCCCGTGAGCCCCTGTTCGTGCGTTACCGTCTCTACTCCGGCTCCACCGGACAGAGCGACCAGAAGGAAGTCCCCGGAGTCTGGCTGGTACGGGATCCGAAGAGCACGGATCAGGACCGTTTCTTTCCCGTCACCGAGAGCGAGAAAGCCCTCGGTGGCGCCTTCCACGAACTGCGCGTTGACCCGGCCTTCGTGGGCGAGGACGGTCGGCTTATCCTGGGCTACTTGAACCCCCCGGCGGAGACCGGCGCCTGGGGCGCTCTCAAGCCCATGCCGGTCATGTTCCAGATTGCCGATGGTCCCTCGGTCCTGGTGCGCGTCACGGGGTTCGCGGCCAACTATGCGCGCTCTCTGCTCCTGGCCGTCTTCCAGATCGGCTTCCTGGCGGCTCTTGGGTGCATGGTGGGAGCCGCGTTCTCCACCCCCGTCGCCGCCTTCGTCGCCATCTCCTACCTGATCATCGGCATGGCCGTGCGCGCCGCCGTCGACGCGCCGCTGCGCGATGATCTCGGCAACTACCAGTACAAGGGCAAGCTCGAGATGGTGACCCATCGGTTCGCCCAGGCGGTCAGCGCCGCCGTGGTGTCCGTGGACGAGATGGATACAACCAGCGATCTGGCCCGCGGTCGGCTGATCGAGTGGCGGCGGATCGGCAGTGACCTGCTCCGGCTGATCGTCGTGCGCGCCGGTCTCATCGCCGCCTTCGGTATGTGGGTCCTCACTCGCCGTGAACTCGGAACGGTCATACGCAGATGAAACTCTCCAAAGCCCTGGCTTCCGTCGTTCTCTTCGCTGCCTTGTTCCTCGTTATCGCGGTTGCTCTCGCGGCGGTGCAAAGCCGCATGAATGCGATCCGCATTGAGGAGCGACTCACCGACACTGAACCGCTCGATAACGCGCCGCCCATGGTGGTTCTCACCACGGTCGCCCTTGGCGGTTTCCGCGGCTTGGTCGCCGACTGGCTCTGGCTGCGCTCAACCCGCATGCAGGATATGGGTAACTACTTCGAGATGGTCCAACTCGCCAGCTGGATCGTCAAGCTGCAGCCCCGTTTCACCGGCGCGACCGCCTTTCTGGCTTGGAATATGGCGTACAACATCTCCGTCACCTTCACCAGCCCCGAGGACCGCTGGCGCTGGGTGCGTCGCGGCATTGAACTCATCCGTGACGAAGCTCTCGAGTACAACCCATCGGACCCGGAACTCTTCCAGCAACTCGGCTGGATCTATCAGCACAAGATGGGCAAGGACCTCGATGACGCCAACCGCTACTACAAGACCCAGTTCGCCCTCGATATGATCATGGTCTTCGGCGACTATGCCGGCAAGTGGGACCTCATCGGCCGAGCCGCGCCCACCGAAGCCAAGCTGCGAGACCAGCTCGGCGGCACGGGCGAGTTCTGGACCGTCCTCGCCGCCCAAGGCCTCACCTTCGATACCCTCGAAAAAGAGTTCCGCAAGAACGGCTTGCTGCCTGATCCCCTCAGCGCGGAACTCAACCGCCTCAACCTCCGCGAACCGGTGGAACTCTGCCTGCGGCGGCGCTGGCTCCTGCAGAAGTACCGCCTCATCCCCGAACTCATCCTGCGCCTCAACGCGACCTACGGTCCCCTCGACTGGCGTCTCCCCGAAGCCCACGCCATCTACTGGGCCACCCGCGGCAAGGAGCAGTGGGACCGCGATGAAGACAACTTCAAACGCCTGCAGTGCGACCGCATGATCTTCCAGAGCCTCGCGGCCGCCTTCCAGGGCGGACGCCTCATCTACCTCAAGGACGTCCAGATGCTGACCATGACGCCCAACATCGACCTCGCTGATGCCACCCGGAAGATGTACGAGGACGCCACCAAGACGCACGGCGACAGCACCGTCCGCGGCGCCTTCATGAACTACATGGTCGACGCCATCGTCAACCTCTTCAAGTTTGGCCAGAAACAGAAAGCCCAGCAGTACTTCAGCGACGCCCGGAAACTCTTCGGCGAGCGCTTCTCCGGGGGCCTCGATGAGTTCGTTCTGCGGGAGCTGAGTGAGGACATGAAATCGCCCAGCTACAACCAGGCACAGGGCACCGTCGAGGCCTACATCGAGCAGATGTGCCTGAACCTCGCCATCGGCGAAACCGAACAGGCGGCCTTCTACGACCTCATCGCCAGGAAGCTGCACGCCAAGTACGGTGAGTTCATCGGTCAGAGCACCGAGAAGCGCCGCGGCCTTCCCCCCTACGACCGGATGAAACGCACCTACATCAACGGCCCGCTCAAGACGCGGATGCCCAAACCGCTCTTCGATGTCTTCTGGGCCCAGCTCCCGGACGAGATGAAGATGAAGGCCGAAGACCAGCTCGACCTGAAGAACAAGGCCGGCGTGGTCGCGGCGCCTCCGGGAGCCGTCCCGGGAAGCGCTCCCGCCCCGACGGACGAGGCGCCCGAGGCGCCCAAGCCCTAAACGGGGCTCAGCCGTCGGTGAACCCGGGGGCCAGAACTCGTCCCTGCACCCCAACTCGTCCCTGCAACCACAGTGCCAGGCAAGCCTTCACTGGCTGAGGCGTCGTGGGGCGCAAGTCAGATCCGTAGGGGTTTGCTTGTCTGAGACTTGCAGCAACCTCGTATGACCCAAAGCGCTTCCCATTCCGCCCCTCGTCCGCCGCGGCGGACGAAGGGCGTTGGAGGGCGCCGCTGCGTCGGCGCCGCGGCGGCCACGCAGGGCCGCCCTCCAGGCGATCCGGCG
>CAILKC010000301.1 GCA_903834675.1 uncultured Victivallales bacterium
CCGAGCGTCCGGGGGTAAAGCGTTCGTCATAGCACTGGTCGAAGCCGCCGCCGGGCTGGGGCATGGCGGAGAGACTACCGCCGATGGTAGGCACGGGATTCTGCGGATCATAGGTATAGGCGCTGGCCTGGGGTTCGCCCGAAGCAGGCGGGGTCGGCGAGAGGGTGCCATCATGGCGCAGATAGAAGGGGCTGGGCTGAACTCCGGGAGGTGGCCACGCGGGGGCGGTACGCCATTCACCGGCCCGCCAGATCGGCGCGCCACGAGCCTGCGGCAGATCGCGTGGGGCCGAGCCGCCCATCAGGAAGAACCTGACTGGGGGCTCGTGCTGCAAGCCCCGGTCCAGGCCTTTGAGCCACTGGTCGAACCAGCGTCGCCGAACGGCCTCGAAATCGATCCCGGCCTGGGGCGCAAACAGACAGTCGCCGGCATCACGCAGGCCCACTCCGCAGTGATGCCATGGCCCGATCAGCACGTGTACGGGCTGGCGCTGGCGCCGACGCATCTCGACGAAGTTTTCCAGGGTGCCGCGGGTGTAGGTGTCGTACCAGCCGCCGACATAGAGAGTCGGCACATCGGCATGGTCAGCGTAGTGCGCGGCGGGGCCAAAGCCGGGCTGCCGCCAGAAGTCGTCGTAGAGAACATGGGTCTGGATATCAAGCGCCCACTGCTCGTAGCTCGGCACCAGCGCCAGGGGCGTACAGCCTCGGCGGATCGGCCCCGCATCGAGGTAGTCCCGGGCATGTCGCGACGCCTCTTCCAGAACCCGGCGCAGCCCCGCATCGGCCGCTGCCTCGCGGCTTGATGCGGCCATGCTGAAGGCATACATGAGGAAGCGTAGTTCGAGCACGCCGTTCTGGCGCATGGAGCTGTGGAAGTAGCTCGAGGGGCCGAACTGCACCACCATCGCGCCCAGGTGTGGCGGTGCCAGGCAGGCCAGCGCGCTCTGCGCCGCGGCGCAGTACGAGGCGCCGAGGGTGCCAACGCGGCCAGCGCACCACTCCTGAGCGGCCAGCCACTCCACCGCATCGTAGCCATCGCGGTCCTCGCCGGCAAAAGCGTAGAAGATGCCTTCGGAGGCATTCCGCCCGCGGGTGTCCTGAGCGGCAAAGACATAGCCATGCCGAGCGTAGTACTCACCCGTACCCGCGTCCCCCGTCTTGCCGTAGGGCGTGCGCACCAGCACCACCGGCAACGGGCCCGGACAGCGCTCGCTGCCACGGGCGGGAAAGTACAGGTCCGTGGCCAGCCGGACCCCATCACGCATCGGCATCATGACCTGCCGCGCCACCAGCACGTCCCACTGCGCTGCCGATCCTTCCAGCCGGTCTGACATAGTCATCCTTTCCACTCTCTCGGCCAACCCTGGCGGGCGCTGCGCCCGCTGAGCCGACGCCGCCCGGCGCGGAGGCGCCGGGGGTTGGCGCCGGGCAAGTAGCCCGCGCCCCTGCCAAGTGTCAGACCTGAAGTGGCAGGTGTCAAGCGACAGTTCGGAGTTCGGGGTTCGGAGTTCGGGGGACAGGGTTCAGGGTTCAGGGTTCAGGGTTCAGGGGACAGGGTTCCGAGTTCCGAGTTCAGGGGACAGGGTTCAGGGGACAGGGTTCCGAGTTCCGAGTTCAGCCCCCGGCTGGGGCCGGGC
>CAILKC010000302.1 GCA_903834675.1 uncultured Victivallales bacterium
CTGTACCGTGGCATCCGCGGTAAGGGTCAGCCCGCCGGTGAAGGTGAGGGTCCCGGCCGCCGTGTCCAACACCCCGGGAGCCAGTATGCCGGAGACCTCGGTCACCCCGGTCACCGTCCCCGCCCCGCCCAGGGTGCCGCCGTCCTCTACCAGCACGGCCGAATTCAGGATTTCGCCCACCGCCAGGATCAGGAACTCGCCGTCGGCAATAATAAGCGGGGTCGAGACCGTCTGGGTCAGGGTGTTGCTGGTGCTGGTGTCGTAGTTGTCATCACCGGAGTAGACCGCGGTCAGGCTGTGGCTGCCGACGCTCAGGGCGGCGGTGGTATAGGTCGCGACGCCGGCGCTCAGCGGCACCGGGGTGCCGAGCGTGTCGGTCCCGTCCTTGAAGGTGACCGTACCGGTGGCTGCGCCCGGCGAGACCATAGCGGTGAAGGTGACGCTGGCGCCGACCAGCGCGGGATTCTGACTCGAAGCCAGCGCCGTGGTGGTTGCCAGTTGCGGGTCGTTGTAGACCGCAACGTCGCCGAAGGCGGTGAGGCCCGTCCGGGTCACGGTTGTGGCGTCGAAGGCGCTGCGCGCCCGGTCCCAGGCCGAGTTCCGGTAACGGCAGACGTACGGGTCTGCCAGGCCGGCGTGCGGCAGGATGACGGTGGCGATGAAGTCGCTGCCCGTCGGCGTGACGGTCCAGTAGACAGCGCTCGTACTGCCGCTCGGCGCCTGCGGGTGATTGGCATCGTAGCGGTCCACCCGGATGGCGCTGAGCGGTGCGGCGCCGGTGCGGCTGGTCACGTTGATGCTCAGCCCGGCGCCGGAGTTGCCGGCCAGGCCGAAGAACTGCTCGCCGGTGGCGGCCACGGGCTGCGTCTTGCGGATCACGCCCGCATTGCTCAGGGTGCCCTGGACATTGGCGTGGTCGGCTGTCTCTGTCTCGATCAGGGTGGTGCCGGTCGTCACGGTCAGATTGTCAAAGGTAGTCAGGGAGGCCAGGCTCAGGTTCTGCTCGACTCCGCCATCGAAGGTGATGCCGTGGCCGGCAGTGGTCAGGGTGCCGGCTCCCTGGATCACCAGGTTGCCGCTGACGGTGATATCGCTGGTCAACTCCAGGGTGCCATCGGTGGCGATGAGGATGTCGGCGTAATCGCTGGCGCTGACGAGCTTGCCCTTGGTGATGGTCAACTGCCGGGTCACCGTCAGTTTACTGGTGGCGGTTACCGTGGCCGTCTTCGGATCCTTGTTCAGCGTCAGGTTGTAGAAGGTGAGCGTGCTGGGCGCCGTCGCGGCCAGGGCCTGGCCGCCGCTGCCGGTCAGGACGACGGTGCCGGTGCCGAGGTCGAGGGTACCGTTGTTGGTAAAATTACCGCTCAGCGTGAGGGTGCCGCTGCCGGGATCGAGGGTGCCGTTGTTGGTAAAATTACCGCTCAGCGTGAGGGTGCCGCTGCCGAGCTCGAGGGTGCCGGTGTTGATAAAATCACCGTTCAGCGTGAGGGTCTTGGTGCCGAGCACGAGAGTGCCCTCAACGATCAGGTTGCGGACCGCGGGCGAGTGAATGTCCAAGGTCACGGTGAAGCCACTCGGAATGACCACGTCTTGGCCGGTGACGGGCACCGTGTCGTCCCAGGTCGTCAGCTCGCTCCACGGGCCACTTCGCCTCGTCCTGCGGGAGACCGCGGTGACCGTCACGCTGGCGCTGCCAGTGACGCTGTTGTAGTGGGTCGCGTCGGTGGGCGTGAAGGTCACGCTTTGCGAGGCCGTGCCGACCAAAGGCGCGGTGGCGGGCGTGGTGAAGGCAAAAGCTCCGTCTACCGAGGCGGCGCCGCCGCTCAGC
>CAILKC010000303.1 GCA_903834675.1 uncultured Victivallales bacterium
CTCACCGCGCTGCCCCTGCGGATTCCGGGGGCGACGCAATTACCCTGCCGTCTCCTGGCTGAGGAGGAACCGCAGGACGCCGCACCGACGTGAGGAACCCCGCTCATGGCCTCGTTGAAATCGGCGGCTCGGCCTGAGTCCCCCGAAAACTCTTGCCGAACCTACACTCTGAGCTAACGGCACTCCAGCAACGCTCTGCAAGGCACCCCATGGACAACCTGACCAGAGAACAGATTGAGTCGGTGTTGAATGGCCTCGGCCTCGGCGAGGGCGATATCGTGCTCCTGCACAGCTCCCTGGCCAGCCTCGGCCAGGTCGACGGCGGCACCGAGACCGTGATCCAGGCCTTCCTCAACCTCATCGGCCGAAAAGGCACCCTGGTCGTGCCCACCTTCGGCGCCCTCGGCGCGATCACCGAGACCCTCAAGAAGCGCCCCGATGCCGTCCACAGCCTCCACCCCAAAGCCAGCGTCGCCGCCGTCGGCGCTGCCGCCGAGACCATCTGCCAAGACCACTGGAAGGCCGAGACCGCGCATGGCCTCGATACACCCTACCAGCGGATCGCCGACCTGGGAGGCTATGTCTGTCTGCTCGGCGTCGACCAAGACCGCAATACCACCCTCCATACGGTCGAAGAACGGCTGCGGCTCCCCTACCTCTCCACCACCGCCGAGGTCACCTTCAAGACGCCCCAGGGCCCCGTCACCCGCAGTTGGTCACTCTTCCCCGGACCCCATCGCGATTTCTGCCAACTCGACCGCCCCCTGCGCGACGCCGGCATCGTCAGGATCGCGCAGCTCGGCTCCGCCGTCGTGCGGCTGATGAAGAGCGCCGACCTGATCGAGTTCTGCCTGAGCCTGGGACGCCGCCGCCCGGACTTCGTGCTCTGCGACAACCCCGCCTGCGCCGACTGCGTCGCCCAGCGCGCCGCCCTGCGTCGGGCACGCTACGCGACCGCCTCATTCCGGGTCGCCGCCGCCGCCTCCCTGGCCGGACGCTACGCCGAAGAGATGGCCGACGCCTGCCAGGCAACTGGTATCACCCGACTCGAACTCGACCAACTCCGCGGCCTGCCGCTGGCCCTGCTTCCCAGCGCCGCGCTGGCCCAGGCCGTCGCCTCGCTGCGCGCTCGACATATCGAGGTCTCCGCCCTCCGTCTCAGCGGCGTCGGGGATGCCTTCACCCGCTTGCTTGACGCCGCCGCTGACCTCGAGGTCCGCCGCCTCGTTATGCCCCTCTCCGACCGCGCCGCTCACGATACCGACCAGGCGCAGGCTCGCGGCGTTCACCTCTCCTTTGTCAACCGCGCCCTCATGCACGGCGTGGTCAGTGACCTCCTCCTCGCCCTCCGCGCTCGCCACCCTCAGGCCAGCTTCACCTTCAGCCCCGCGGACTTCGCGCTGGTCGGCGAAAAGCCCTTCCTTACCAGCTACCGCAACCGCCTGCGCCGTTTCATCGATCAAGTCGATCTCGAAGACGGTCTCTTTGACGGCACCCCCACAGAACTCACCCGCGGCAACGGCGAGATCAAAGAGATTGTCTCCATCCTCTCCGCCTGCAGCTTCAGCGGCTGGCTCGTTCTTGGCCCCCGTAACCGCGCCGCGGGTGGCCTGCCAGCGGCCGTGGCCGCCTTCGATCGCCTGCTCGATACCCTCTGACCTTCTGACTACCCGGAGAACCCGCATGATCGTCGGCATCGGCACGGATGTCATCGAGACCGAACGCATGCGCAACGCCATCGTCCGCTATGGCGACCGCTTCCTCTCCCATGTCTTTACCCCTACGGAAATCGCGGACGCTCCCACCGGCCCGGCGCGGGACGGCTATTTCGCCGCCCGCTGGGCCGTCAAAGAAGCCGTCTCAAAGGCACTTGGCACCGGCATCGGCGCCGAGTGCGCCTGGACCGACATCACCGTGCGCCGAGGACCTGCCGGCGAACCCCTGGTCGACCTGACCGGCTCCGCCCACTCCAGTGCCCGCCGCCGCGGTATCGATCGGATCCATGTCAGCCTCTCGCATGAGCGTAACCTCGCCGCCGCCATGGTCGTGGCCGAACACCTGCCGCCAACCGCCTCTGCCACCCACTCACCGACCGGACCAGACCCAACTCTATGAGCGTAGTAATTATGGCTAATAAAACATTGACAACATCAACGCTGCGGTGTATATAATCAGACGTGCCAAGTTCTATCGTCACGTATCTTCAGGGAGACCCCGGACGTGATCGTCAGCGTCATCAGTGTCGGCAATGAACTCCTCAATGGCGACACGCTCAATACCAACCTCGCCTACCTCGGCGAACGCCTCGCCAACGCCGGGGTGCCCCTGCATCGCGAGCTCTGCGTGCCCGATGACTGCGAGGCCATCCGGGAGGCCCTCCTGCGGGCCCTCGCCGACAGCGCTGCCGTCATCACCATCGGCGGTCTTGGCCCTACCTGCGACGACCTCACCCGTACCGTCGTCGCCCAAACCCTGGGACTGGCGCTCCGTGAAGACGAGGTCGTCGCCACCGACATCCGCGCCTTCCTCGCACGCCGCGCGGTGACGATTCCCGCCGAGGCCATCCGCCTACAGTCGCTGGTCCCTGAGTCCGCCCTGGTGCTGGCCAACCCCAATGGCACCGCTCCGGGCCTCTGGTGTGAGTGTCCTGGCCGCGCCACGGTCATCCTGCTCCCCGGCCCACCCGCCGAATTCCGACCCATGGTCGACGCGGCCGTCTTGCCCCGCTTGCTCCGGGCCTTACCCTCCACCTTCCAACCTTCCCGCGTGGTGCGCGTCGCCGGCCTCGGAGAATCCTACGTCGAGGAATGCGTCAACGCCACGCTCACCGCCGCGCCTGCCTTACAGATTGCCTACTGCGCCAGGCCGGGGTGCGTTACCGTTCGCCTCACCGACCCGCAGCATCGAGCCGACCTGCTGGCCGCCGCGGAGACAAAGCTCCGCCAGGCCTTCGCCGAACTCGCCTTGCCGGCCGATTGCCTTACCCCCGCCGACCATGTCGCCCGCCTCCTCCAAGCCCGCGGCCTTCACCTCGCTACTGCCGAGTCCTGCACCGGTGGCCTCGTCGCCGCCGCCGCCACCGACATCCCCGGCTCGTCGGCCTGGTTTGACGGGGCCTTGGTCACCTACTCCAACCCGTGGAAGCACTCCCTGCTCGGGGTCCGCCAGCAGACCCTCGAGGCACATGGCGCGGTAAGCGAACCCGTCGTGCGTGAAATGTTGGCCGGCCTCCGCGAGCGCTTCGGAGTCCGTGCCGCAATTGCTGTAAGCGGCATCGCCGGCCCCGCCGGCGGTACCCCCGAGAAACCCGTCGGCACCGTCTACCTTGGGGTTTGCGCTGACACCCTCACGACGGTGACCCGCCTGCACTTCCCCGGCAACCGCCGCACCGTCCGTGAACGCGCCACCGCCATGGCCTTTGTTGTGCTGCGGAACGCGCTGCTCCAGCCCCCTGACGTGCCGGGTTCCGCCGCACTTCCCGTAAGCCCCAGCACGCCCGCCCACGCCAGTCCAGTCAGTCCAGTCAGTCCAGTCAGTCCAGTCAGTCCAGTCAGTCCAGTCAGTCCAGTCAGTCCAGTCAGTCCAGTCAGTCCAGTCAGTCCACTCAGTCCACTCAGTCCACTCAGTCCACTCAGTCCACTCAGTCCACTCAGTCCACTCAGTCCAGTCGGTCCAGTCAGTCAAAGGAGTTGCGCGTGAACAAAGAAGCCGCCCCCAACCTCAAGGACGCCCGCGACCGCAACCTCTCCCTCGCCCTCGGCCAGATCGAGAAGGAGTTCGGCAAGGGAACTATCCGCCGCCTCGGCGATACCACCCATGACGAGGTGCCTACCATCAGCAGTGGCGCCCTCGCCCTCGACATCGCCCTCGGGGTCGGCGGCATCCCGCGCGGCCGTATTATCGAGATCTACGGCCCGGAGTCCTCTGGCAAGACCACCGTCTGCCTACACGTTATCGCCAATGCCCAAAAAGCCGGCGGCATCTGCGCCTTCATCGATACCGAACACGCCCTCGACCCCGCCTACGCCGGCATCATCGGCGTCAACATCGACGATCTCCTTGTCACTCAGCCCGACTGCGGCGAAGATGCCCTCAACATCGCCGAAACCCTCGTGCGTAGCAACGCCGTCGATGTGCTGGTCATTGATTCCGTGGCCGCCCTTGTCCCACGTGCTGAGATCGAAGGCCAGATGGGTGACACCCACGTCGGCCTCCAGGCCCGCCTCATGTCCCAGGCCCTGCGCAAACTCACCGGCGCCATCAGCCGCAGCCGTACCTCGGTCATCTTCACTAACCAAATCCGCGAAAAAATCGGCGTCATGTTCGGCAGCCCCGAAACCACCACCGGCGGCCGCGCCCTCAAATTTTACGCCTCCATCCGCCTCGATATCCGCCGCATCGCCACCATCAAGGCCCCCGACGGCCAACCCCTCGGCAGCCGCGTCAAAGTGAAGGTGGTCAAGAACAAGATGGCCCCGCCCTTCCAGGTCGCCGAGTTCGACATCATGTACTCCGAGGGCATCTCCAGGTCTGGCTCCATCCTCGACGTCGCCCTCGCTATGAAACTCATCGAGAAGCGCGGCTCTTGGTTCAGCTTCCAGGATATCCAGGTCGGCCAGGGCCGTGAACAGACCAAACAGGCCCTCGATGCTGACCCCGACCTCCAGGCCCGCATGCTCGCCGCCATCCGGGAACGCCTCGCGGCGGGCCCCGTCAAACTCGCCCCCTCATCCGGCACTCAGCCCGAGGACGCCGCGGAGACTGCTCCCGCCGAGGAGTGAACTCCGACCTGGCCCCACGTCAACGCCAGGCACCGACCCCGGCGGGTTTCAGCCAGCCGCTGTCCTTGTCACGTAAATTACTGGCCCAGGTATCCTTACATGTCGGACTAGAACCGCATCCAAGCCCAAAAATGAAGGGGATACCCGCGTGGCCATGCCTCGATGAGGCGGGGCTCGACGCCGCCCTCATTGAGGCAAGCGCGACTCAGGCGATCCCGTCGCCAAGGGTTGACTCGTGGTTCCGCCGAGTGAGGAATCCTGGGCTGGGCTGAGGAATGCCACGCCTTCGGCGCCGAACCCCAGTCGGCCGTACGGGGGTTCGGCAAGAGCCTTTACCTGATTGCCGCGGTCGACATTTCTGCCCGGCTTCTCAGGGGTTGGCGAAGTGTTGCGCCAGGTAGTCGCGGACGAAGGCGGCCTGTTGCGGGTGCTTGCTGATCTCTCTGTCGCCCAGGATGATGAGTCCCTGGAGCGTGCCCTCGGCAAGATAGGCCCGCGCCCGGTCGAGCTGAAAGGCGAGCCGTTCCAGCGGCATGCCGACTTTGGTTTGGCCGTAGTCGTCGAGGTAGACGCCCAGGTGTACCGGCTTGCCGGGGAACTCGCGGCGGATCACTTGCAGGCTGGCGTCGAGCTTGGCAAGGTCGTCCTGTCTCCAGACCCACAGGGTCACTACATCGATACTTGGGAGGAGGTCCTCATAGCCCTCGTGGAGCTTGTGGGTGTAGGTCACCACGTACAGTTGCAGCGCGGGATTGTGCGAGCGCAGCGCCTGGCGGATGGCGCTGATCTTGGCCGCGCTGAATTTTTCAGAACCGACATCGAAGTCGTCAATGACCGCGCCGACGATATTCGGGTAGCGCAGGGAGAAGGCGCTGAGTTGCTCCGCCTCGGTCACCGTGTCCGCCGGAACGGCCTCGGGATTGCGGCAATTGGCGCCGATCTGACAGACGACCTGGTCCAGGGGTTTGAGCAGCGCAAACATGGTGTCGCTATGCGGGCCATAGACATACAGCACATTCCGCGCCCCGAAATAGCGCGCGCCCTTCAGCAGGCCGTCATCGTCCATCGAGCCGCCCCACTGCTTCGTGGGCCCGCCCCACACCCAGACCTGCTCATTCAGCTTTGCCGCCATTTCTTGACTCCTAGCGTTTCTGCCGACCGTATGCAGATAGAACCATGCAAGCGTTTGCACACCCGGCAGATTTCTCAGATGTGACTGTGCCGATTCAGCAGGCCATTGGTCCACAGTACCGTGTAATAGGGGTATCGAAACGGGTGAAGACATTCGGCCAGGGCCAGGAACGCATCCACAGCGGACCGGGCCTGCTGGTAGTGACCGGTGTTCAGGGCAACCTTGAACGGGTGGTTCAGCGTATAGCAGAGCCGGTAGCGGACCAGGTTGCGGTGGCGGATCGCGTCCTCGATCAAGACATCCTCATTCACCAGCGCGGCACGCTTGGTCTGGAGGAAGAAGCGCTCCTTGCCGAACCACTCCTCGATCTGGAGCCGACTGTAGTGCCGCGGATCAAGCGGTTGCATGCAGGTATCGATGAGGTCCTGCTCCGCATCCTCGATGTTGTTGACCAAAGCGACTTTCCAGGTGTCCTCCAGGCGGATCACCGCCAGTTCATCGATGGATAGATTCCGCCCCGCAATGAAGAAATCGGGGCTGCGCAGCGCCAGGTCGATGTTCTCGTCCAGACTTATAAAGGACATAGCTTATTCTCACCGGCGGACCTGAATCGGCAAACCGACTAGTGCGCTACCATAGTGCCGTTTAGGCGAACAAGCCTTGTGCCACGGCGGCGGTCAGGGCCTTGCCCCGGTGGCTCATGCCGTTCTTCACCTCAGGCGAGAGTTCGGCGAAGGTCTGCTCGAATCCCTCGGGCACGAAAATGGGGTCGTAGCCGAAACCGCCCAGGCCGCGCGGCTGGTGGATGATGCGGCCGCGGACCTCGCCCTCGGCCGTGCCGATGAGCTCGGCCGGGTCGGCTACCGCGATGACACAGACAAAGCGGGCCCGCCGGTCGGCCACCCCGGCGAGCGCGTTCAGCAGCTTGCGGAGGTTGCGGCCGTCGTTTCCGCCTTCCCCGGCGTAACGGGCCGAGAGGACGCCGGGCTGCCCGTCCAGCGCCTCAACCTCCAGGCCGGAGTCATCGGCGACCACCCTTCGGCCCGTGGCCGCGGCGACCTCGCAGGCCTTCTTCACGGCGTTGTCGCGAAAGGTCGCCCTGTCCTCGATCACTTCCGGGATTCCGCCGACCTCGCTGGCGCTCAGGAGCCGCACTCCGACCGGGGCCAGGATAGCGCTCATCTCGCGGACTTTGTGCGCGTTGCTGGTGGCGGCCAGGATCTCGATCATGATCGTCTTTCCCGTCTGCTGCCAACCCCAGGCCGCCTCAGGAAGTGTGCTATGGTAGCGGCCGTGGTCGACGCGATTCGTAGGATCAATATAGGTCACGGGAGAGCCATGAAAAGACACCTTGCCTCCGTCTGCATACTGACGCTGGCCGGCCTGTGGGTCGGCTGCCGGTCCACGGCGGTCTCCGAGACACCGTTTCCCGACGGCTCGCCGCGCCCGCGGCTGGTGGCCAAGCGCCGCGCCATCACCCTGGACGGCAAACTCGACGACTGGCGCGGCGTGCGCTTCTACCCCGTCACCCCGCAGAACGGTGTCTTCGACCTGGAGTCGTCGGTGACTGATGATCCTGCCGACCTGAGCTATCGCTTTGCCGTCTGCCACGATGAGGCAGCGCTGTACGTGGCAGTCGAGGTGACCGACGATGCGCTCCGGCTCGACGATACGGCCGCGGGCGAGACGCACGCCAAGGCCTGGTGGGATGACGCGGTCGAGGTCTTTCTCGACGGCAATCACAACCACGCTCCGAAGACCCGCCTGAAGGACGGTGGCGAGTACGCCTTCGGCGGCGAGTTCAGCCTGGTGGCTAATGGCGCCGCCACCAGCAACTGCACCGCCTGGCCGGACTCCTTCGGCAAGCCCGACTTCTGGCAGGGCGCCACCAGCATCGAGGCGCGGCCCAGCGGCGGCGTCATCCTGCGCTACGAGTACCGCCTGACCTGGGCCGTGATGGGTGGAAAGGTCCGGCCCGGTGACACCGTCGGCTTCACCCTCGGCGTCCAGGATGATGACGACGGCGGCGAGCGGGACCACGCCCTCTATTTTGTCGGCTTCACCCCCCATTGCTGGCAGGATGAGAACGGTTGGGCGGACCTGTACCTCAGCCCTTGAGGAACAGCTCGACCACCGGGATGGCCACATTCGGCTTGATCGTGGGCAGGGTCAGGGTCAGCGTCTTGCGGTCGACGGCGCTGTTCTGGCCGGCGTGCCAATCGCTCATGCGCATGGTGATTTCGCTGGCGTCATGGAGCAACTGGGCGTATTCGACGCGGTCCTTGAGGCCGTCCAGGTGCAGGTGGTGGTACGGCCAGGCGAAACAATGCACGTACAGCCGCCGGGTTTGCGGATTGTAGGTCAGGCGGCAATCCTGCGGGGTGGGAATGTCATCCGGGGCCTGGGTGCAGCCGTAGATGGCCCGGCTGTGCTGGCGCATCCACTGGCCCATGCCGGTCAGCCGGTCCAGGGCGCGGTAGTCGAACTCGCCACGTCCGGTGGGGCCGACGTTGAGCAGCAGATTGCCGCCCTTGGAGACACAGTCGATGAGGGTCCGCAGCAACTCGTCGACGCTGCGCCAGGTCTGTTCGTCGCGATGGTAACCCCAGGAGCCGCTGAAGGTCTGGCAGGCCTCCCACACCACCGGCTCGCCGTTGACTTTCACCCACTCGCGCGGCTGGAATTGCTCCGGCGTCTTGATGTCCCAGGCACCGTGGGTGTCCGCCAGATCAAGGCGGTCGTCGAGAATCACGTTCGGCTGCAGCTCGCGGATCATCTTCAACAGGTTGGCGCTGTCCCAGTCCTTGTGGCACTTGCCCGAGCCGTCCGGCTTGGGGTAGCTGAAGTCGAACCAGAGGATGTCGACCTTGCCAAACTCGGTGAGCAGTTCGCGCACCTGAGCCCGCAGATACTCGGCGTACTTGCGCTGTTCCCGGCCCTCGTTCAGCTTCAGGCGGTCGACGTGATCGCGGTACGGTCCGATGTGCGGATCCAGGATGTAGTTCTCATGATGCCAGTCGATCAGCGAGTGGTAGAAACCGACATGCAGGTTGCGCGCCCGAAACGCCTCGACCATCGGCCGCAGCAGATCCCGCTTGGCCGGCGTGTTGGGCGCCTTGTAGGCACTGACCTGCGAGTCCCACAAGCAGAAGCCCTCATGGTGCTTGGTGGTCACCACAAAGTACTTCATGCCCGCCTGAGCCGCGGCGTCGGCCCACAACCCGGGGTCGTATAGGTCGGGGTCAAAGCGCTTGAAGTACTTGGAGTCATAGACCTCGTTCGGAATCTTCTCGTTGTGCCGTACCCACTCGTGGCGGGCTGGCAGGGCATACAGCCCCCAGTGGATGAAGAGCCCAAAGCGGTCGTGCTGGAACCAACTGGTGTCGCCGACCGTCGGCGCCGGCTGCGGGATCATGCCACTCATGGATGCTTGCTCCCTCTGGATCAACCCAGGCAGGCGCGCCAGCCTGGCCGGAAGGCCAGAGGCGGCCGGACGCGCTCTGTGCAGGCGCTAATGAACCCCGCCGTGAACGTTTGTCAACCAGCACTGACGCGGTATTGGGGTCAACCCTCGACTTTTAGCTTCACATTGCCGTCTTAGGTGGCGTCAAACGAGGGAATGGACGCCTAGGCTACTCCCGGTCCCAAGAGCCTGACACCACACCTGGGCCACGGCAGATGGCGGACCAAGGCTTGGACGCCATGCGTCTGCATATTCTCGTCAATACAAGGCTAAAAGTCGAGGGTTGACCCCATCTTCGTCAAGGCTAAAAGTCGAGGGTTGACCCCATGTTCGTGGCCTTCTGCCTCTTCAGCCCCGAAGGAGCGCCATAGCTGGCCGCGCGGTTCCCATGGACTGTCGGTATGCC
>CAILKC010000304.1 GCA_903834675.1 uncultured Victivallales bacterium
GCTGGAGATGCGGTGGGCTCCACCGCCGCGCCTGAGGCCAGGCGCCTCTCCAGGGGAATGGACCGGCCGCGGCTCGCGGCCAGTGCCCGGGCGGCCCCGGGCGCTCCCAGGGGAATGGACCGGCCGCGGCTCGCGGCCAGTGCCCGGGCGGCCCCGGGCGCTCCCATCGGCTGGAGATGCGGTGGGCTCCACCGCCGCGCCTGAGGCCAGGCGCCTCTCCAAGGGGCGGCATTACCATCCGCCGCGGACTGGCCAAGCGGCGCCCGCGGCGTCATCTTACGCGGCGACAGAACCGCGGTCTTTGACGTGAGTGGCGGTGCGGCTGGGCAGGAGTGCATTCATGGCAGCCAACCAGAAGCTTCCCGATGCTGAGAACCAGGAGCAGATTCTGCGGGACTTACGGCAGAACGCCACGGTCCGGCAGGCTGGCTACCGGGACCGGGCGCTGAAGCTGCTGCCGCACATCTGTGGGAGCTGCAAGCGCGAATTCGAAGGGCGGCGGCTGCGGGAGTTGACGGTCCACCACAAGGACCACAACTTCAAGAACAACCCCCCCGACGGCAGTAACTGGGAACTGCTGTGCCTGTTCTGTCACGACCACGAACACGAGAAGTACAAGCTGGCGGTGTACCATGGGGGGGCGGTGCCCGAGGACAATCAGCCTGCCCCTTCCATTTTCTCGCCCTTTGACCAGCTTGACGAACTCCTCAAGTCCGCCGACATCCGCACGGACCCTGGCACGGATGCAGACGCGGGGCCGGCGGGAGACAAACCAGCGGGCGGGCTTGTCTGAGAACCGGGTTCTAGGGTTCAGGGTTCAGGGTTCAGGGTTCAGGGTTCAGGGTTCAGGGTTCAGGGTTCAGGGTTCAGGGTTCAGGGTTCAGGGTTCAGGGTTCCCGGGGTCACCCCGGAACCTGCGGGCGACAGACGAAGAGGGACACCGGCATGCGGTCTCGTTCAATCGGCTCGGCAAACGGGCTCTGGCGTCTCGCCCATTGGCGGGTTCTGGCGGCGCTCGGACTTGGGCTTGGGCTCGGACTCGTTTGTGGCTGTACTGGCGTGGCTACGGCGGCGCGCCAGTCTGGCTTCTCACTGGCGGCCTACGACAGCCTGTGTACCTGGCGCGAGGGGAGCGCCCCGGCGGGGGGGGCGTCCACGGTTGAGATCAGTGCTGCGCTGGGGGAGACGGAGGGGTTCCAGATCATCCTGGCCAACGCCTCGGCAGAGACCTTGCGTGACCTCCGAGTCTCCGTCTCGGGTCTGGCGGGGGTGGAGGTCACCATCTACGCCGTGGGCAGCGTGCGGATCGGCACCCCGGGGCGCTCCACCGAGGCGCTGCCGGGGCGCTACTACGATCTGCTGCGGCCGGCGGGGTGGGAAAGCGTGGCGCCGGGGCAGTTCCAACCCTACTGGATCGATCTGCGGGTGCCGGACCGCGGGGTGGCGCCGGGACGCTACCGCGGCGCCGTCAGCGTCGCCAGCGGGAGCGGGCTGCGCCAGTTGCCGGTCAGCTTGCGCGTGCGGGAGTTCCACTTGCCGGTCACGCCAACCCTGAAGGTGGCCTTCGCCTTTGGCCTATCCTGGATGGAGCAGTATTACGGCCAGAAGCTGACGCCTGACCAGTTCCGTGCGGCTCAGGACACGATGCTCGATCATCGCCTGGGGCCGGTGCCGATGTGGGACTCGGGAAAGGAGTTCTTCAACGAGGAGACGGTCAAACACTGCCTGGGCCGAGGCATGAATGTCTTCCTGCTCTCGTGCGGCGGACAGACGGATGACGAGATCGGGCGCTCCCTCGAGGCCCTGCAGCCGAAGGTGGCGCTGTTGCGAGGGCTGGGTGCACTCGATCGGACCTACCTCTTCGGGTACGATGAGATTCTCGCCACGCGGCCGGAGCGGGTGCCGAGCATGCGCAAGGCCTACGAGGGTTTCCAGACTCGCTACCCCGGCATCAAGCGGATCAACACGAGCCGGCCCGATGCTCGCCTGCGGGACTTCGTCGACATCTTTGTCGTCCCCACCAACGAGTGTACCCCCGACCTGGCCAGGGAACGCGAGACCTGGTGGTACTCCGTGGGCGCGGATCGCCTCAGTACGGAACCCGACTTCCGCATCGATTTTCCGGGGGCGGTGCAGCGCGGCTTCTTCAGCGCGGACTGGGCGGAGGGAGTGACCGGGCACCTGTACTGGGCGGTGCAGCGCGAGTGGCCGAACAACCAGGGCATCCAGGACAAGAGTCGGCCTGAATCCGAGTGGCAGACCGCCTACGCCAACGCCTTCACCCAGAAGCTGTCGGAGGATAATGGCGGAGGCAATCTCTTCTATCCGGACGGCGCGGGTGGCATGCTGCCCACGCCGCGGGTCAAGCGGATTCGCGATGGCATCGAGGATTACGAGTACCTGGCTCAGCTCCAGGCGCGGGTGGCAGAGTTGGAGGGCCTGCGACCGCCGGGCTGGAAAAGCGTGGCCAAGCGGGCCCGGGCGCTGCTGACGGTGCCGGCTACGGTCGTGGAGGCGAGCTCCGGGGCGTTTCCAGGCTGGACCGTGGCGGGCAGCGACGCGCCCTTCTCCATCACCGTACACCCCAACGCCCTGCATGGCGGCCAGCAGGCGCTCAGGGTCGTACCGGGGGGGCAGGAAGCGGCCGTCTACCAGGACCTCCCGATCACCCCCGGCAAGCCCTGCACCGTGAGCGGTTGGGTGAAGACGGACGATCTCACCGGCCAGGCCTGCATCCGGGCCGAATTCCGCGACGCGCAGGGGGCGGTTCTGCTGCGTTGCGAGTCCGACCCGGTGTCCGGCTCAACCGGCCCGAAGACCTTCATCCAGGGCCAGGTCGCGGTGCCCACGGCGCCGCCGGGGACCGTGTCGCTGCGCCTCAGCCTGGTGGCCTGCCTGACCTCTGTGCCGACCGGCAAAGACGTCCCGCTACCCAAGGCCTTCTTCGACGATATCAGCGTCCGCCGGGGCCGGCGCGACGAGCCGCTTTCGAACCCAGGTTTCGAAGTGAAGCGCCTCTGGATCACGCGGGACGCCGCGCCCCTGTTGGCTTACCGAGAACGTCTGGGGGACAGTCTCGACGAGTGCGCCGAGGTCCTTGGCCGGGCGACCGCGCCAGCTGACTGAGCCGCGGTCGGGGTGCCGACGGCGCCGGGCACTATCCGGGGCCAGCGCTGAACCCTGAACCCCAGGACCTGAGTAGTCAGCACCTACGGAACTGACCAGTGCCCATGCGGGCCAAGGAGGCTGGCGGCACGGGCTTCCTGCCACTACGGTATGCCCACGCCGGGGGCTGCCGCCGGACCCGGTGAGGTTGGAACAGAATCTGGAGAGGTCGTGTCTATGATCCCCGCCTCCATCAAACTCGTCTTTGCGCGCCTCTCCGCGACTCCGCAACGCCGCGTCGCGGCACTGGCCGTGGTGGCAACGGTGGTCGGAGTCAGCCTGGTCACGGCTCTTTGGCTGGGGCCGCGCTGGACGATGTATAGCCTCGAGGGGACCGGCCTGGTGGTCGAGTTGCCGGCGGCGCCGGAGGCTTCTCGCGCCGGCAGTGGCGGGGCACTGTTCCAGGTACGCTGTCCGAACCTGGCGGTGGTCGCCAACGGCGGCCCCATTTCCGCAGCCAGCACGCCAGACCCGGGGGCGCTGGTGCAACAGGCCATGACGCAGGTGCGGGCCACGCCGGGGATTTCCGACCTCGACTACCGCGTCGGCCAGGAGCGCCTCAACGGCCAGTCCTGCCTGGTGCTGGCTGGCACTTTCCGCCGTGAGGGTGTGCCAAGTCGGCTCCAGGGCGCCTTCTTCCTGATGCCGGAGCGGCATGGTCATGTGCTGTGCTTCTGGAGCGACCGGAAGGGCGCCAACCAGGCGCGGCGGGTGCTGCAATCACTGCGCGTCGAAGCGCGCTGATCTTTGGGGTCAACCCTCGACTTTTAGCCTCAGATTGACTGTCCAGACGCCCCACTAGGTGACGGCCCGACGTCGGGGCAGATCGTTCAGCAAGCCCTCGAGCAGCAGTACCCCGGCCAGGGCCACAGCCAGCCAGCGCCACCATTCCCGGCGGCGTTCACGCGAGGGCGGCAGGGTGCTCTCGGCGGCGGCATCGCGCTCGTCTTCGGGAGCGGGCCCAATGCCGAGCGCCGCCCGAAAGTCCAGCTCGGAGCAGCGCTCCACCCGCATCTCCAGCGGCTCCGGGATGACCATGGTCAAGGGCTCGCCCTCGCGTACACCGGGCACTCCGGGAGTGGTGATGGATGCCGGGGTGCTGGCCAGGCCGCCGGTGCGCTCGCGCAGACCGGTCACATGCGCGGCAACCTCCCGCACCAGGGGCAGGAAGATACGCTCGGTGGGCCAGTCGGTCCAGGCCCGGCTGCAAGGGTTGCCGACCAGTACCAAGCGGCCTGAGCCTAACGTCCCCGCCACCAGCGCCGGGCGACCGCCCGACAGGCGGGCCAGGACCACGCTGCCGGGATCCGGCTTGAGCTGGAACGCATCGCGGAAGACGATCCGCCGCAGGTTGCCGGTCTCGGCGGCGCCAAAGGCCCGCATCACGGGGTGGGCGCTGTCCCAGTCGGCGATGGCCTCCGGGACGGCGAGGCGGTTGGCGGAGACGGCGGCGGGCAGCAGGCCGGCCTGGCGCAGCGAGCGCAGGGCGGCGGAGTCCGCGTTGTCCCCCAGGAACAGCACCAGGCCCATGCCGCGTTTGACCGCCTCGGCCAGGGCTTTGGCCTGGACGTCCGGGATCGCGGGAACATCGCACAGCCAGACCGCGTCGGCGCCGCCGCCCCCGGACACCTCCGTGCGGGTCTCGAGGGTGTAGACGGCGCGCCCTGCGCCGTCGCGTTCGCCGGCCAGGGCGGTCGCGAGGAAGTACCCGCCACTTTCCGGGTTCGCCTGGGCCGGGTGTCCTTCGACCAGCAGCAGGCGCAGCGGTCGCCAGAGCGTGACCGCAAAGTCCAGGCGGTCGTCTCCCGGCCAGGCATCTGCCGAGGCCAGGCGCACCGACCCCCGGCAGAGGCCCACCGGTGGCTGCCGCACGGTAAAGACGGCCTCCTGAGAGCCCATGGGCAGAGAGCGCTGTTCGGCCTCGCGGCCATCGATCTGGAAGCTCACGTCGAGGGTGCCGGGCGGCGGCGGGCCGGAACAGACCAACTGCACCGCAAAGCGTGCCTCCGCGCCAGGGACTGGGGTCAGGCAGGTCACCGCGGCGACGGCCAGGTTGTAGGTTCCGGGTAGCGGCGCCTCGCGGAGGCGCACGGTGATCCCCGCGGGCCAGTTGGCCAGGGGTCGCGGCGGCAAGCCGGAGCGTTGCAGGTCCGTCACCAGGATGATGTCCTTGACCCG
The DNA here is from genome assembly GCA_903834675.1 of uncultured Victivallales bacterium. Next base: position 5,344 of record CAILKC010000304.1, read on the forward strand.
GGCCGGGGATGCCTGCAGGCGGTCGGCGGCCCAGCGCAGGGCGGCGGCGTAGTCGGTGGCGGCGCCCTCGGCGGGGCGGTCCGGCAGAGTGGGGGCCAGGGCAGGCCGGTCGGCGAATATCGCCATCGCGCTCTGGGCCGAATCGGGCAGCTTGGCCACGGCCTCGCGGCCCATGTCCCGCACCGTGTCCCACAGCGGTCGGCCCAGGAGCCGGCCCGCCATGCTGCCGGAGGCGTCCAGGAGAACCAGGGTCTCGGTGTCCCGGTCCCGCTGCGCCGCCGGCTCGGCAACGTACGGCCGGGCAAACAGCCCCACGAGCAGGGCGATGGCCAGCAGGCGCAGGAACAGCAGAAACACATCGCGCAGGCGACGCCAGCGCGTCGTCTCCTGGACGGCCTGGCGCAGAAACCGCACGCTGCCCAGATCCGCGGGTTCAAAGCGGCGGTTGCGCAGCAGGTGGATGATGACCGGGACCGCGAGCGCCGTCAGGCCAGCGAGCATGCCGAGATGAACCCAGGCGATCATCAACTCATCCCCGAACGCCGCAGCAGGTAGTTGATCAGCACCTCACCCAGCGGGTTACGGGTGGTGGTGGTCAGCCAGTCAAAACCGGCTTCGACACAGCGCCGCTGCAAGTCCTTCTGCCAGGCGGCCACGTCACGATGTACGGCATCCCGCACGGCCGCGGCGTCCGTGCGAACGCGCTCGTCGGTCTCCAGATCACGGAACTCGTACTGGCCACGCTCGGGCAGGCGTTCCTCCCAGGGATCGAGCACCTGCAAGAGGATGACCTCATGGCCGTAGAAGCGTAGGTTGTTGAGCCCCCGAAACACGGCATCGACGTCGTCAAACAGGTCCGAGATCAGGACGACGACGCCGCGCCGGCGGCAGAGCTGCAGGACTTCATCGAGTTCCAGCGCCAGGCGGCTTGGGCCGTGCGCTGGCGCCTGGTCCAACAAGGCCGCAATCTCGCGCAGCTGCCCCGGCCGCACCTTGGGCGGCACCTGATCGCGCACCCCGCCGCCGATGAGGAAGACCCCGGGCGCATCTCGCGCCAGTAGCGCCAGGTAAGCCAGGGCCGCCACGGCGCGGGCGCCGTAACGCCACTTGGGCGCCGGGCCGTGAGCACAGGTCATACTGCCGCTGCAATCCAGCAGCAGATACAGATTGAGATTGGTATCCGACTTGAACTGCTTGACGTAGAGGCGGTCGGTCCGGGCCCACAGGTTCCAGTTCACATGCCGCAGGTCGTCGCCAGGCTGATACTCGCGGTGCGCATCGAATTCGGCGCTGAAGCCGAGGTAGGGGCTGCGGTGCAGGCCATGCAGTGCCCCTTCGACCACGCCGCGCGCGACCAGTTCCAGGTCATCCATGGCCATGAACAGGTCAGGGTCTTCCAGAGCGGCGTAGGGTCGCGCGGCGGAGCTCACGGGTCACCGGTGCCTTCGGTCCACCCTCGGCCGCCGGGTTCTGCGCCAGTCGGCTGCGGGACCCGGAGATCCCGCGTGCCACCGGAGTCGGCCGGACCTCGCGCTGGGTGAACCATGGTTCTCATGGAAAGGGTTCCAGGGGCAGAGCGCCTCACGCTTCTTCCGGTACGGCGCGCAGGATGTCTTCGACGATGGTATCGGTCTCGACCCGGTCGGCCCGGCTGCGGAAGTTCAGCACCACGCGATGCCGCAGGACGGGCAAGGTGACGCTGCGCACGTCCTCGAAATTGACATGGTAGCGGTGTGCCAGCAGGGCGCGGGCCTTGGCTCCGAGGATCAGGTACTGGCTGGCGCGCGGGCTGGCGCCGTAGGTCACATAACGGCCGACGGTCTCGGGGCCGGGGACGTCGGCCTGGGGGCGGGTCGCGGCCACCAGGCGCACCGCGTAGTCCACCACGTCGTCCGACACCGGCACGCCGCGCAGAATGTGCTGCAGCCGCAAGAGCTCCTCCGAACTCATCACTGGCCGGATCTCGGGCACCGCATTGGTGGTGGTGCCCCGGACAATCTGCACCTCCTCGGCGCGGCTCGGGTAGACGATGCGGGCGCAGAACATGAAGCGGTCCAATTGCGCCTCCGGCAGCACGTAGGTGCCCTCCAGCTCGATCGGGTTCTGCGTGGCCAGCACCATGAAAGGCGGCGGCAGCTCATAGGTCTTGCGGCCGACCGAGACCTGGCGCTCCTGCATCGCCTGGAGCAAGGCGGCCTGCGTCTTGGGCGGGGTGCGGTTGATCTCGTCAGCGAGCACGACATTGGCGAAGATGGGGCCGGGAAAAAACTCGCGGAAACGCCGACCGGTATCGGGGTCTTCCTCGATGACATCGGTGCCGGTGATATCCGAGGGCATGAGATCGGGGGTGAACTGGATGCGGCAGAAGTCGAGTTGCAGGGCCTTGGCCACGGTGGCGGCCATCAGGGTCTTGCCCAGGCCGGGCAGACCGAGAAGCAGCACGTGGCCCCGGCAGAGGAGGCTGATGAAGATCAGTTCGAGGGCTTCACGCTGGCCGTAGACGGCCTTCCCTACCTCGCTCATCAGGGTGTCATGGGCTTCGCGAAGCCGTTCCACCAGGGCGAGTTCATCCTGCTGCTGTTCCATGCCGACACCCTTTCCACTGCGGGGCCAGGCGCCACCGCGGCGCCCGCCGCGCCGCCAGCTCAGCGCCGATAGGTAAGCCCGGCCGTCCGGGCGTAGCGATCGTCGTCCGCGCCGGGGGTCGGATCCACCCGGCCATCGCCGTTGCCGTCGACCACGGCCCGTTCCGTGTTCACCAGCCCGCGCTCCCGGTACCAGGCGTCCACCCGGGTGGAGACCGCCCGCACCAACTCACTGACGGAGAGAGTGCCATCGGCATTGGTGTCCGCCTCCTGGGGGCGCGCGCAGACCTCCGCCAACCGGTGGGGAAACTCGGTTTCGTTATCCTCAAGGCCGACAGCCGCGGCCGCCACCAAGACCCGGTTGGGGCCGGCCAGAGACTCGAGAAAAGCGCCCGAGCCGGCCTGCGTCAGCACGATCACCAGCGCCGAGTTCGAGCTCGCCCGTGAGAGCCGCTCGCCCATCTGGCGGGCGGTCACATCCCGGCCGGGCAGGTGGAAGCGCGCCTCGTCCTTCCCCGTGGCGCCCTGGCCGATGAAGAACAGCCAGAGCGGCCGCCCGGACGCCGAGGCCTCCTTCACGGCATCCAGTTCCCGCATAAGGGCGCCCTCGTTGCAGGCGGGAAAGGGCTTGACGCCCCGGTCGAAGAGGATGCGGAGGTCGCTGGCGGCAACTCCAAACTGCTGCCGCAAGGCGTCTTGCAGACGATTCACGGTGGCCAGATAGCGCTCGGCACGTTCGGCGTCGCCCGCCAGTCCCGCGATGATCCATACCTTCGGGCGCGCGACCTCGGCCGCCCGCAGCCCCCACCCCAGCAGGCAGGCGGCCAGGATGGCCACGCCGACCCCACGAGAACTCGAATGTGCGATGGGTGCCACCAACGGAAGATGACTCCAGCTCGGCCTGCGGTGTTCCGTTCAGAACGACGCCTGAATGTAGGGCCGCACCAGGGAGCCGTCAATCGGAAAGCTTGCGGTTGGGCACGGCCACACACGGGGTTGCGGAAGCCAGGGCAGGTTGCGTCGGGTTAGGGAGTTGGCACTTGATGAACGCCGAACATCGAACGTCCAACGCCAAACGTCGAAGTGGGGAAGCCGAGGAGACCACGCCCATCTCGCGGTACATTGGCAGATGCCGACTTAGCTGGCCGGGGGGCCATCGTCGCTGAGGTACTTGCGAACCTCAAGCGGCAGCATAGAGCAACACCCGTGTCTGCTCAACCATCTGGATGAAGAAGGGGTTCTTCACGGGCCTTTCCTCCACCAGGTCCACCGGCAAGCCAAGCAGCCCTTCCAAGTCCTCCAGCAGGCCGAAATAGTTGTCTGCGTGCTCTCGCGGTAGCATCGGCAAGAAATCGACCAGCAGATCGACATCGCTGCGAACTGGGTCGAAGCCTGCGCCTGTGGCAGAGCCAAACAGCGCCAGTCGTCGCACGTGGCGCTTCTGACAGATGTCGACAAAGTGTTCGAGGTTGCCTTCCAGTACCGCTATCACGGAGCGCCCCCTTGAGACCCACAAGCCAAGAACTCCCGCCGTACATTCCGTGCGGACGGCCCGCCGACCGATAGTCACCATACACAGCGGGAGTAGGAAACGCCAGTTTGGCGCGCTTCCTCCTCCGGACAAGCCGGGGAGGCCTGGCCAACCGTACCGCGGCACGCCCATGACCGGGCGCGAGAGATGGGCGGAGAACGTCAACCTAGCAGCAAGAGCCGAGGGTTTGACCCCGTTGCCAGGCTCAAGCCGTCATTGCCAGGCACTGACGCCGCACGCTTGTGCGGCCACGCGCAGAGCCCCATCCTTGCAGCCCAAGGGCAGGTTCAGGCGCTGGGCCAGTTCCAGGTAGGTCGCATCGTAGACCGAAAGCGTGTACTCGCAGGCCAGATCGGAGAGTCGACCGTACGCCATGGACGCCATCTCGTGGTCGACCTCCACCGGCAACCGCTGAATCCAGCCCAATGCGGCGCGGCGGTCCCGGTCCAGCAACTTCCCGCGGCGGGTGAGAACCAACAGCACATTGGCAATCTCCAAGGGCCACAACGCGGGGACATGCACGACGGCCCCTTCACGGATCGACTGGAGCATGCCGCGGGTCGCCTCGGTGGCCTGCGCCGGATGGATCCACGCTACGGCAACCGAGGCGTCAGCCACAAACGGCCCGATCATCCGCGTCCCTCCTCGATAGCGTCACGCACGTCGGCGTCCCTCAGAGTCGCCTTCTCGCCTGCCCGCTTGGCGATCCGCTGCTGCAGAGCCACGAGACCGTCAACTGCGGCTACCACGTGGCGGTTGTCGCGTCGGCCCTCGGGCACGATCCGGGCAACCGGCCTGTCGTACCGGGTGATCACGATCTCCTGGCCGCTCGCCACCTGGTCGAGCAACTGGCCAAAATGGGTCTTAGCCTCATAGGCACTGATGGTAGTCAAAGGTGCGATCTCCGTGTTGATCAGTCACCGATTAACATACCCTAACCTCGCCGTGACGACAACGGTGTTGATTCCCGCGGGCGCAGGTCAGTTCCGTAGGTGGTGACTACTCAGGTCCTGGGGTTCAGGAAACGGCGAGACGGCGAGACGGGGAAACGGCGACTGGAGGAGACGGACAGGGAGACTGGCGGAGAGGAAAACAGGGTTCAGGGTCGGCCA